>JBEBWH010000089.1:0-10253 GCA_040392305.1 Bradyrhizobium sp.
GGTGCAGATCAATTTCAAGGCGCCGTTCTTTCTTATCCAGGCGCTGCTGCCGCATCTCAACGATGGCGGGCGGATCATCAACATCTCGTCGATGGGCGCGCGCGCCTCGTTCCCGACGATGCCGGTCTATGCCCCGACCAAGGCCGCGCTCTCGACGCTGAGCCGCGTGCTCGCGGTTCATCTCGGTCCGCGCGGCATCACCGTGAATGCGATCATGCCGGGGGCGACCGCAACGGATATGAATCCCAGCGCGCGCGACCCTGCGACCAGCAGCGCGATCGCCCGGACGGTCGCGCTCGGCCGTGTGGGACGGCCGGAGGACGTCGCGCCGGTTGTGGCCTTTCTCGCGGGGCGTGAAGGCGGCTGGATCACGGGACAGAGCCTGGATGTCAGCGGCGGGCAACTGTTGTAGTAGAATGGCGGTTGGCTCGTCGCCGCGATGATTTCCAGCGCCTCGTCGGGGCGGATGCCGTCTCCGTCGCGATCGGAATGTTCGATGGACAGGCTATCGGTGGAACGCAGCAGAGACAGGCCGCCTCATGGACCGCATTGATCTGAAAATTCTCGGATGTCTGCAGGAAGACGTCACCATGCCGGTGGCGTCGGTGGCCGAGCGGGTGGGGCTGTCCGCCTCGCCCTGCTGGCGTCGCATCCAGAGCCTGATCGAAAAGAAAGTCATCCGGCGCCGCGTCGCGCTGGTCGATCCGGAAAGCGTCAATGTCCCGGTGACGGTGTTCGTGACCCTCAAGACCAACCGCCATCACGTGAAATGGATGACGGCTTTCGCGCGCGAGGTCGCCAAGATTCCGGAGGTGATGGAGTTCTATCGCATGAGCGGCGAGGTGGACTACCTGCTGCGCATCGTGGTGCCGGATGTCGCCGCTTACGATCGCGTCTACAAGCGGCTGATCAATGCGTCCGAGCTGTTCGATGTCAGTTCGAGCTTTGCGATGGAAACGATCAAATATTCGACGGCGCTGCCGCTCAACTACGCCGACGTCGACTGACAGCAACCGGCGAATGCGACAAAGACGCGCAGGCAATTTGCGGGGAATTTCGCGATTGCAACAGACTTTGCCATCTCGCCGAAAAATTGGAAATAAAATTCTCAGATCGGGGTCATGCGGGAGTTATTTGCTGCGACGATTATTTGCGCGAGGGATTTCAAAAATTCTTGCCGCAAGGATGAGACTATCCTTCGCCGAAAAATTGCTTTTTGTCTGACGTCATCTGAATCGCAGCAGCGTGCTGCGCTGGAGGGAGCATGAAGATCTCGAACCGAATGAAAACGATTGGATGGACCGGGGCGGCGTTGGCTCTCGGCCTTGCTTTTGCCGGCCCCGCGGTTGCGCAGGAAAAGGCCGACGGGCCGATCCGCATCGGCGTGCTGACCGACATGTCCGGCCTGTTCGCCGATATTTCCGGCCCTGGCGCGGTCGCGGCCGTCAGGATGGCCGTCGAGGATTTCGGCGGCAAGCTGCTTGATCGCCCGATCGAGGTGCTGATCGCCGACCACCAGAACAAGGCCGACATCGGCATGGCCGTCGCACGCGAGTGGATGGACGAGAAAAACGTGGTGATGATCGCCGACCTGATGAACTCGGCCGTCGCTCTCGCCGTGATGGATCTGACCAAGACCAAGAACCGCATCGCCATCGTCAACGGCGCCAGCACCTCGGTCATCACCAACGAGAAGTGCACGCCGAACAGCATCCACTACACATGGGATACGTTCTCGATCGGCAAGGGCACCGCGAACGCGGTGGTGAAGCGCGGCGGCGATACCTGGGCGCTGCTCGTCGCCGACTTCGCCTATGGCCATCAGCTCGCGCAGGACAGCCGCCGCTTCGTCGAGCAGGCAGGCGGCAAGATCGTCTCCGAGGTTCGCCATCCGATCAACACCAGCGACTTCTCGTCGTTCCTGCTGCAGGCCGACAACACCTCGGCCAAGGTCGTGGCGCTTGCCAATGGCGGCGCCGACACCATCAACGCCATCAAGGCCGCGGCTGAGTTCGGCGTCGGCCGGCGCGGCAAGAACCAGATCGTCGGGCTTGCGATCAACCTCAACGACACCCGTGCGCTGGGGCTGGAAGCCGCGCAGGGGCTGCTGCTGACGGAAGCGTTCTACTGGGATCGCACGGACGAATCGCGCGCCTGGTCGAAGCGTTTCCTTGAGAAGTTCGGCAAGATGCCGACCTCGACGCAGGCCGGCAACTATTCGTCGACCATGCATTACCTCAAGGCGGTGCAGGCTGCGGGCACGCTCGATACCGCAACCGTCATGGCCAAGATGCGCGACACTCCGGTCAACGATTTCTTCGCCACCAACGGCAAGATCCGCGTCGATGGCCGCATGGTGCACGACATGTATCTGATGCAGGTCAAGAAGCCGTCGGAATCGAAGGGACCGTGGGACTTCTACAACATCCTGGAAACCATTCCGGGTGATCAGGCCTTCCGTCCGCTGGCCGAAAGCGCTTGCCCGCTGGTGAAGAAGTAACGACGAATCCGGCGTCGCGCGCTGCCTCTGCGGCGGCGCGCGACGCCCGTTTCCTGCCTTGCGGCAGGATACCGAGCGCCGTGTCATCCGCGTCTCGCTTGCGCCGGCCTTTTCGCCGCGCTTTCTCTTCCAGTCAAAACCGTCACCGCCGGTTGATCCGCGCCTCCGCCGATGATCGCGCGCCGCCGCGCTATGCAGACGCGGCTCCGCGCCATGGCGAATAGAAGGTTGCCTGCGCGAGGTTTCCTTTTATGCTCGCGGGATCGGAACTGAAGGGATGATCCGCGATGCTGACCCGCCGTTCGTTCGTCGCCGCCGCGGCATCGTTGCCGCTTGTCGGTGTGAGCCGTCCCGCATCCGCCGAAGTGGTGGCGCGCGCCGGCAAGGAGTTGACCGTGCTCAGCGACGGCAGCTTCAAGCTTCCGTTGAGCATGCTGGCGCGCGACGTTCCCGCCGCGACGCTCGAACCGCTGGCCGGTTCGCGCGACGAAGTCGCGACGCATCTCAACGTCACCTGCCTGCGCCGTGGTGAGCACGTCATCCTGTTCGACTGCGGCTCGGGCGCGAATTTCCTGCCCGGCAGCGGCAAGCTCGCCGCCAGCCTCGAAGAGGCGGGGATTGCGGCCGACAGCGTCACTCATGTGCTGTTCACGCATTTTCACCCCGATCATTTCTGGGGCGCGATCGACGAGTTCGACAGCCCGGCCTTTCCCAATGCGCAGTGGCTGGTGAACGAAGCCGAATTCGCTTACTGGTCCGATCCCGGCGTGTTCGCAAAACTGCCGGAAGACCGGCACATGTTCGCCGCCGGCGCCCAGCGCATCGTCAAGGGGCTTGGCGAGAGGCTGGAACGCCGCCGCGTCGGACAGGAGTGGCTGCCCGGCATCGCCGCGTTCGATACCGCGGGGCATACGCCGGGCCATGTTTCCTTCGAGCTGAAGCACGAAGGCGAGACGCTGTTCGTTCTCGGCGACGCGCTGACGCACCCGAAAATTTCATTCGCGCATCCGGACTGGAAGCCGGCCGCCGATCATGACGCCGAGCGCGCGATCAAGAGCCGCAAGGACGTGCTGGCGCGCGCGGCCGGCGAGAAGGCGCGGATTCTCGGCTATCACCTGCCGGGCGCGCTTGGCCGCGTCGAGCGTGACGGCAATGTCTATCGTTTCGTGGCGGACTGACGAGAGACAGCCTGCGCCATCAGTGCGAATGGCGGCGGAACATGTGCCTGATCGATCCTTCCATCAGGAAGGCGATGCCGATCCGCGCGCCGATCATGAAGCCGCCGATCGCAAGTGGCCACGACAGCGCCATCATCGAACCCGCTGAAATGCCCTGACCGATGGTGCAGCCGCCGGCAAGGATGCCGCCAAATCCCATCAGCACCGCGCCGGTGAGATGGCGGCGCATCTCGTAATGGTCGTCGAACGCTTCCCAGCGGAATTCGCCGTCATAGAGCGCGGAAGCGAACGAACCGAGGATGACGCCGAAAATGCTGCCGATGCCGAAATCGGCAAGGCCCGCGGGCGTGGTGAGCACCGCATAGAGCGCGCGGCCGACCGGGGAGACGAAGGTGAGGCTTTGGGCCTTCGGCGCGATCTCGAATTCGTCGATGGCGACGCCGGTGGCCCACCAGCCCAGCACCACGCCGACGCCGAGAACGATCCCGGCCGTGAGCAGGCGCGGCGAGCGGCGCAACCGCGCGTCGGCCGCGACAACGGCGAACAGCACGGCGCTGCCCGCCAGCGCCAGCGTCAGCCGCCAGTCATGGCCGCCGAGCCATTGCAGCACGGATGGCAGATCGCCCTGCACGGAGCCGGGCACGTCGATGGCGACGGCCTCCACCACATCGATGCGAAAGGCGGCGAGCATGCCGCGCAGCGTGGCGTAAGCCACCGCGCCGAACACGATCATCACGATGAGGCTGCGCAGATCGCCCGAGCCGAGCCGGATCAGCGAACCGAAGCTGCAGGTGCCGACCAGCGCCATGCCGATGCCGAACAGCGTGCTGCCGAGCGCGATCGAGAACCAGGGCAGGGCGGTGGGAACGTAAGTCGACAGCCGCGGCGACAGCAGCCCGCTGACGACGAGCAGTTGCGTGCCGAGCAGCGCGACGCCGAGCGCGAGGCCGAAAATGCGCAGGCGGCGGGTGTCGCCGCCGATCCAGGCATCCTCGACAGCGCCGAACGAGCAGAGGCGGGCGCGGCGGACCGTGAATCCGCTGGCAAACCCGACCACGCCCCCGACCGCTGCAACCGCCAAGGACGAGAGCGGCTCCATGAGCGCTAGGTCGGGTCGTGGGGGGAGGCGGCCCTGGTCATCGGGACTTCGTCTCCTCCGGGGTGCGGCAGAAAATATCGTAGATGACGCTGATGATGCTTCTCACATCGTCCGTCGCCAGGCTGTAGTAGATCGCCTTGCCGTCGCGCCGCGTGGTGACGAGGTGATCGAGCCGCAGCCGTGCGAGCTGCTGCGACACCATCGGCTGGCGCAGCGACAGGATGTTCTCAAGCTCGGTGACAGTGCGCTCGCGCTCGGCCAGCAGGCAGAGCAGCAAAAGCCGGTTCTCGTGCGAGAGCGCCTTGAGGAAGTCGCTCGCCTTGCGCGCCTTGCGCATGAGCTGGTCGAGCTCGGGAGAAAACTCCGCGCCGTCGCGCAGCTCGTTTTCAACCGTTTTAGGAACGATCGCCTTCGCGCCTGCTGTCATCGGTCTGCCGTCCTACGTATCCCCGTCGTGGGTAGTCCACTTTGCCTGACGTCCGCAAGCATCTTGCCGAGCAGACCCCAGAATGCATCGTCACCCATATAGCCGGTAATACGGCCGATCTCCCGGCCTTTGTCGATCAGAACGAAAGTCGGCGTATAGCGCACCGGGCTCGCCAGCGCCGGCTCGTCGACAGGTCCCGCGCCGACATTGACGCGCCGCAGCGGCGCGGTCCGGCCTTCCGCGGTGGCGGCGTAGACCTGGCCGACCTCGCGGTCCCATCTTGCGCACCAGATGCAGCCGTCGCGCTCGAACATTACGAGTTCGGCGGCCGCGAGCGGAGACGCGAGGGCAAGGAGCAGTGCGGCGACGCTGCCCGTCCACCAGATGCGGAATTTGCCGGTTGCATTCATCGCATAAACATAGTCGTATTCATATGTTTAAGCCAGCAGTCTTTCGGTGGATCGGGGAGCGGGCGTGTTCGATATTTCCGTTGCGGGGGCGTTTGTTGCGGGCCTGCTGTCGTTTCTAAGTCCCTGCGTGCTGCCGCTGGTGCCGCCCTATCTGTGTTTTCTGGCCGGCGTCAGCATCGGCGAGCTGACCGGCTCGGACGGACGGCTGACCTCGCAGCAGAACCGGCGCATCGTCGTCATGGCGGCGATGTTCGTGGCCGGCTTCACTACGGTCTTCGTCGCGCTCGGCGCCACCGCCTCCGCGATCGGCTCGTGGATCACCGCCTATTTCGACATCCTCGCGATCGTGGCCGGCGCGCTGATCCTGCTGATGGGGCTGCATTTCCTCGGATGGCTGCGGATTCCGCTCCTGTATCGCGAAGCCCGGTTTCAGGCGAGTTCGCGGCCCGCCGGCCTGCTCGGCGCCTATCTGATCGGGCTGGCCTTCGCCTTCGGTTGGACGCCCTGCGTCGGTCCGGTGCTGGCGACGGTGCTGATGGTCGCGGGCGCGGAGGGGACCGCGATGCTCGGTGCGGCGCTGCTCACCGCCTATGCGCTCGGGATCGGGCTGCCGTTCCTGCTGGCGGCGGTGTTCGCGGGGCCGTTCCTCAACCTGCTGGGGCGCTTCCGCCACCATATGCCGGTCATCGAAAAGACCATGGGCGCGGCGCTGGTCGTCACCGGCCTGTTGTTCATGACGGGAACAATGCCCGTGCTGGCGGGCTGGCTTTTGCAAACCTTCCCCGTGCTCGGCACGATCGGATAACGGAGACCCGCGATGCTCACCCGCCGTTCGGTTATTGCTCTGGCGCTGGCCGCCGCCGCGTCGCCTGCCGCCGCCGCCGCGACGCTCGGCGAGGACGGGCTCTATCACCTCGACTGGTATCTCGACAGTTTCCTCGACGTCCGCGAGGATCTCGAGGGCGCGACCCGCAACGGCAAGCGCCTCGCCATCATGTGGGGCCTGAAGGGCTGCCCGAGTTGCCGGCGCATGCATGAGGTGCATCTCGCCGATCCCGCGATCGAAAGCTACATCAAGGCCAATTTCGACGTCCTGCATCTCAACCATATCGGCGCCCGCGAGATGACGGATTTCGACGGCGGCAAGCTCGGGGAGAAGGCGTTCGGCGAGCGCTACGGCATCCGCTTCACGCCGACGATCCAGTTTCTGCCGGAGACGGCGGACGGGCTTGCCGGCCGCAAGCCGCAGGCGCGCGAGGTCGCGCGCATGACCGGGCTGTTCGAGCCGCCGGAGTTTCTCGCGATGTTCCGCTATGTCCGGGACAAGGGCTACGAGACGCAGCCCTTTCCCGAATGGCTGAAGCGGCGGAGCTCGTGAGCGTCTCTACCGCCCGGTGATGACGCTAAAATCGAAAAGACCGTATCCCGGGCGCGGCGCAACGCTGCGCCGCAGACCCGGTATCATCGCGAATGCCATCGTTGGAACGGTCCCGGACCGGCAGCGCAGTATTCCATACAGCGCTGCATCCGGGACACATGGTGTTCTCGTCAGCGGCCTTCAGCCTTATTTGTTCACCGGCGACTCCGGATCGAACAGATAGGCCAGCACGTCCTTGATCTGCTGCTCGTTCAGCACCTTGTTGGTGCCGAAGCGCGGCATGTTGGAGCACGGCACCACGGCCTGCGAATTGTAGATCTTGGTGTAGGCGTCCTTGATCGAGGCGGCGTCGTATTTGCGCTCCTTGCCGTAGGCGGCGAGGCTCGGGCCGAGCGTGCCGTAGCTCAGCTCCTTGGGATCGAGCTGATGGCAGGCAAAGCAGTTGCCGCCGGCGACCGTTCCGGGCTTGTCGGAGAACTGCCCGCCGCGGCCGTTGTTGGCCACCTTGTAGCCGTCCTTCCAGTTGCCGAGGAACTTGCCGTCGGCGGGATAGACCACGCGGGCCAGCTCGCGCTTGGTGATCTCGTCGGCCACCTTGGAGGGCACATCGTTGCGATGGGCGTTGCAGGCGGCGAGCGAGTCATCCGGGGCGATGCGCTCCTGCCATTCCGCCGGAGCCTTGCCGAAGGTGGATTTGACGTAAGCCTCCACGACATTCAGCGGCAGCTTGGCCGGCTTGTCCTGAGCGGCGGCGATCGGCGCGAGGGCGAGCGATGCAAGCGCCAGCGAGAGAACGACTGATCTGGTCATCGGCTTGATCCTTTCAGCGCTTGATCGAGGGCACGTTGATCTCGCCGCCCGTCGCCTGCTTGTTCAGGAACAGGGTGAGCGCGGTCAGGCCGTCCGATGCATATTCAGGCACCGGCCAGCGCTGCTGGCGGTAGCAGTCCCACAGCCGGTGCTGCATCGTGCGCAGCGCGCTTTGCGAGACGCGATAGGTCGGCCACGACGCCATTGTGACTTGCGCTGCGGCGCCAGGCACGGAGAGGTTGGGCAATCCCTGCAGGCGGATGCGCTTGCCTTCCTCGGCGTGGCAGGTGGCGCAGGAGAAATCCATCACGCCGCCGCGGCGGAAGAACAGCTCCTCGCCGGCCGCGACCATTTCCTTTTCCTTGGGATGGTTGAGCTGCGGCTCGATCTTCATCCCGTTCGACTTGTTGGCGATGAAGGCGACGAGATCCTGCATGTCCGAATCGCGGCCGGGGCCGGAGAAGCGCCGCGCGATGACGTCCTTGGTGTCGAGGCCCTGGATTTTCTCCATGCACCACAGCAGGCGCTGCTCAAGGTCCATGACGCGATCGGCATCGGCGAAATAGCGCGGCAGGCGGGCATAGGCGCCTTCCAGCTTGCCCGGCCCTTCGCCGAGGTCGCAGCTCTCCAGCGATACGTTCTTGCTGCCGCGAGCGGTCGCCCATAGCACCTCGCCGCGATCGACCGCGAGATAGCCGGGATTGGAGAAGGGGTCGGACAGCATCTGGCGATAGCGTTCGATCTCCTTCTCGCTGTCGTCCAGTGCGGGGGATTGCGCGGCGAGATGGCCCGCCACCAACGTCATGGCCGCTGCAAAGGCCATGGCACCAATCGATTTAAGCCTCATTCTCAGCCCTTTCGTTTCCTCTGCCTTTGTCCGCATCCGGCAATTATGATTTTCTGCGTTGATGCTTTTATGCTCAGTCATTCATATGAATGACCCTTTACATTCATAAAAAACAATATCATGATGCGTCGAAATGATGAGCGACAGACGCTCGCGGCGTCAAGTGCGAATTAGAATCAAACAAGGAGTTCTTGGGATGAACGCTCAGGACGTGGGGCTGTCGCGGCGCAGCGCATTGAAGGCCGGTGCGTTTGCTGCGGTCGCAACCGTGCTCGCGGGTCGGCTCGCTTTTGCCGACGCCAATGCGGTGACGGCCGAGCTGAAGAAGCTCTATGGCGACAAGGCGATGGCCGAGGGCAAGGTCAAGCTCGACGTTCCCGAGATTGCCGAGAACGGCATGGTGGTGCCGATCAATGTCGAGGTCGAGAGTCCGATGACGGACGCCGACTACGTCAAGAGCGTGCACATCTTCGCCGACGGCAACCCGCTGCCGGGCGTGGTGACTTACACGTTTACGCCGGCTTGCGGCAAGGCGGCGGCCTCGACGCGCATGCGTCTGGCGCAAACCCAGAACATCGTCTGTGTCGCGGAGATGTCGAATGGCGCGCTGCACATGGCCAAGGCCAATGTGAAGGTCACGATCGGCGGCTGCGGCGGCTGATCCCGCATTCGGCGCATCGACGGCAACAGTTCAAGGCAGGAAATTTCCCATGGCGACGAAACCCACTCCGCGAGTCCGTGTCCCGGCCAAGGCGGCCGCCGGCGAAGTGATCGAGATCAAGACGCTGATCTCGCATGAGATGGAATCCGGGCAGCGCAAGGATTCGAAGGGCGAGGTGATTCCGCGCCGGATCATCAACAAGTTCACCGCGAGCTTCAACGGCAAGCCGGTGTTCGCGGCGGACTGGCACCCGGCGATTTCCGCCAATCCCTATCAGGCGTTCTTCTTCAAGGCGACGGAATCGGGCGAGTTCACCTTCACCTGGAAGGATGACGACGGCTCCGAATACGTCTCGAAGAACAAGCTGACGGTCGGCTGAACAGCGGCCGCCGTCGCGCGGCCAACCCTTGAAGTACGTAGTCATGCGGGCGGCGTGCCGCTCGCAAGCGGGGCAGGCCGGGCCTGTTTCCCGAGGGCTCAGTCATGATCTCACGGCGTGAATTCTTTCAGGCAACGGTGGCGGCGGCGGCGCTGACGACTGCGTCCGGTCTCGGCCCGCTCGGACGCGCGGCCGCGCAGCAGAAGCTGACGCAGGCCGATATCCTGCGCTTCGATCCGCTCGGCACGGTGACGATTCTCCATGTCGCCGATATCCATGCGCAACTGATGCCGCTGCATTTCCGCGAGCCGTCGATCAATCTCGGCGTCGGCGAGGTCAAGGGGCAGCCGCCGCATCTCGTCGATGCCGCGTTCCGCGACTACTTCAGGATCGCCGCCGGCTCCGCCGAGGCGTTCGCGCTGACCTCCGACGATTTCGTGTCGCTGGCGCGCAACTACGGCAGGATGGGCGGCCTCGACCGCATCGCGACGCTGTTGAATGCGGTGCGCGCCGAGCGCGGCGACGACAAGGTGCTGCTGCTCGACGGCGGCGACACCTGGCAGG
>JBEBWH010000090.1:0-10237 GCA_040392305.1 Bradyrhizobium sp.
GAGACGCGCAGCGCCTTCGGCAGCAATACGGTCTCGATCGGATAGGGCAGATGATAGTTCAGGCCGGGCTGCACGGTGCGGACATGCTTGCCGAAGCGCATCACCACGCCGAGTTCTTCGGACTGCACGCGGAAGAAGCCGGACAGACCCCAGACCGCCAGCGCGCCGACGATGATCAGCAAAATCCCCATGGTGCTCATATGGCCGCCGGGGAGCAGCGATTGCAGCCGGTCCTGGCCGCGCCGCAGAAGATCCTCAAGATCCGGCGGTTTTGGGCCGGAGGATTGCGGGCCGGAGCCCCAGGGCCCCTTCGGACCGGAACCCCACGGGCCTCCGCCCTGATTCTTCCACGACATCCATTCTCTCCTTCGCACGGGTCCGCTCGCGCAGCCCGGTTTTGCGACAGTCTCGCGGCTTTATAGGGGAGCCGTGGGGCCGATACAACGCGGCATCGTACTGCAACAGGTTGTGATGCAGCGACAATTTGTCAACGTCGGCAAGGCTCAGGCGTACGCCCGGCGGCGATAGGTGACGTAGGAAAAGTCGGCGCTGTCCTCCGGGCCGGCGGCGTGGCGCTCGCGGGCCGCCTCCTCCCAGCGCGAAAGGTCGATCGGCGGCAGACGGGTATCGCCGTCCGGCGCGGCATGAATCTCGGTGATCTCCAGCCGCGCCGCGCGGTCCCACAACTGCGCGAACAGATCGGCGCCGCCGATCACCGCGATTTCGGTGGCGAAACGTCGCAGCGCGTCGCCCCGCGCCACGTCGAGCGCGGCTGCGATCGACGGCGCGATCACCGCGCCCTGCGCCGCGAAGGCGCGGTCGCGCGTCACCACGATATTGGTGCGGCCCGGCAGCGGGCGGCCGATCGAAACGAACGTCTTGCGACCCATCAGCACCGGCTTGCCGAAGGTGAGCCGCTTGAAGCGCTGCAAATCCGATTTGAGCCGCCACGGCATGCCGCCGTCACGGCCGATGACGCCGTTCTCGGCCACCGCGACGACGAAAACGAGCGCCGGCCGCCCGGCCTGCCCGCTCACACCGCGACCTCGCCCTTGATATGCGGATGCGGATCGTAGCCCTCCAGCGCGAAATCCTCGTAAGCGAAGGCGAAGATGTCCGTCACCGCGCGGTTGATGCGCAGCACCGGCAGCGCCCGCGGCTCGCGCGTGAGCTGCAGTTGCGCCTGCGCGAGATGGTTCGAATAGAGATGCGCGTCGCCCAGCGTGTGGATGAACTCGCCGGGCCGCAGCCCGGTCACCTGCGCCATCATCATCGTCAGCAGGGCGTAGGAGGCGATGTTGAACGGCACGCCGAGAAATACGTCGGCCGAGCGCTGGTAGAGCTGGCACGACAGCCGGCCGTCGGCGACGTAGAACTGGAACAGGCAGTGGCACGGCGGCAGCGCCATGCGGTCGACATCGGCCGGATTCCAGGCCGAGACGATCAGCCGCCGCGAATCGGGATTATTCCGGATCGCGGCCACGAGTTTGGCGATCTGGTCGATTGTGGTGCCGTCGGGCGCGGCCCACGACCGCCACTGCTTGCCATAGACGGGGCCGAGATCGCCGTTCTCGTCGGCCCATTCGTCCCAGATGGTGACGTTATGGGCGTGCAGATAGCCGATATTGGTGTCGCCGTTGAGAAACCAGAGCAGTTCGTGGACGATCGATTTCAGCGGCAGCTTCTTGGTGGTCAGCATCGGAAAGCCGGCGGCGAGATCGAACCGCATCTGATGGCCGAACACCGAGCGGGTGCCGGTGCCGGTGCGGTCGCCCTTGTCGATGCCATCTGTGAGGATGCGTTGAAGCAGGTCGAGATATTGCTGCATGGCCCGTCCGGCGAATAAAGCGTTGATGGGACCGTTGTAGCGGCCCGGCCGGGCGGATGCCACGGCGAGCCCCGCCATTCCCCGGAAATAATGCGCCAGGCGCCGTCCCGAAACCCCGCGCCCCCTTTTGTCGGCCGCCAAGCCCGCCTATATTGGGACTGCCGGCTTGCCGGCTATGACAATAAATGACCGTCGCAATAAACCATTCGGACCCGGGGGCAGCACCCGGCGCCTCCACCAAAGCCCGCAAGGCACGATCCGGCGTTACGGGCTTCGGCGGGGGCGAAACAGGATCGACGAGGGTGTAAAGGGCGCGTTTTTGTTCGGTATGGTTCCGCCGATATCGGGCCATGCAATAGTTGCAAACGACAACTATGCTCCGGTTGCTCAGGCTGCGTAACGCAGTTTGAAAGACCACTTTAAAGCCCTGACGGGTTAAGCTCCGTCAGGCGGGGTTCGGAGGCACCTGGCAACAGAAGCCTCCACTTTCGTTTCAAGAGCGGGCCGCTTTGCTTTCGGCACATTTTCAGTGCAGGAAGGCGCGGTGCATGGCTCCCGCCTGCTGACGCTGGGTCGGCGCGGGGGTACCATGACGAGAGATGGCATGAGTCGAGATGGCTCGCCGTTTCAAGCGCGGCCCCAACTCCACGGAACCAGCATGGCGACCGATTTGATCCGATATGATGTGCTGGCGCGCGAGGCGCTGCGCGGCGTGCTGCGCAAAGTGCTGCTGGACACCGCCGAACACGGTCTGCCCGGCGAACATCATTTCTACATCACCTTCCTGACCAAGGCCGAAGGCGTGAAGCTGTCGCCGCAATTGAAGGCGCAGCATCCCGACGAGATGACCATCATCCTGCAGCATCAGTTCTGGGATCTGGTGGTGACGGAGGAGCGCTTCGAGGTCGGACTGTCGTTCCGCGGCGTGCCGGAGCGGCTGGTGATTCCCTTCGCCGCGATCAAGAGCTTCTTCGATCCGTCGGTGCAGTTCGGCCTGCAATTCGAGGCAGGCGAAGCCTCGCAGGAAGCGACTGAGCCCGAGGAGTCCCCGGCGCAGGTGCTGCCGGCGGCCGCGCCCGCGGCGGCGGAAGCCGAGAGCGACGCGGCGCCTGTGAAAAAGACCGAAGGCGCCGACGTGGTGCGGCTCGATCAATTCCGTAAGAAGTAATCAAATTTACATTGGTCCACCGCCCGCGCGATAGAGTGACTGTCGCGCGGCGCGTGTCGTCATGCGCGAATTTCGGCAACCTCCAGCCCCCAGCAGCGAGATCCAGCATGGCCAGACGAACGACCCGGACATCGGCGTCCACCGCGAAAACCGCAACGCGCACCGAGAGCGACACATTCGGCCCGCTCGAAGTCCCGGCCGATCGCTATTGGGGCGCGCAGACCGAGCGGTCGCGGCAGAACTTCCGCATCGGCACCGAGCGGATGCCGATCGCCATCGTGCATGCGCTGGCTGTGGTCAAGCTCGCCGCCGCGCAGACCAATCAGGAACTGGGTTTGCTCGATCAGCGCCGCGCCCGCGCCATCAGCCGCGCCGCGCGCGAGGTGATCGCAGGCGGCCTCGACGATCACTTCCCGCTCGTCGTGTGGCAGACCGGATCGGGCACGCAGAGCAACATGAACCTCAACGAGGTCATCGCCAATCGCGCCAACGAACTGCTCGGCGGCACGCTCGGCAGCAAGGCGCCGGTGCATCCCAACGATCACGTCAACATGAGCCAGTCGTCGAACGACAGCTTTCCGACCGCGATGCACATCGCGGCGGCGCAACGCCTGCTGGCGGATCTGATCCCGGCGCTCGAAGACCTCCACAGCGCGCTGCGCAAAAAGGAGAAGGCCTTCGCCCATATCGTCAAGATCGGCCGCACGCACACCCAGGACGCGACGCCGCTGACGCTGGGACAGGAATTCTCCGGCTACGCCGCGCAGCTGGCAAGCGGCATCGCGCGGCTGCGCATCGCCGTGCGCGAACTCTATCCGCTGGCGCAGGGCGGCACCGCCGTCGGCACCGGGCTCAACAGCAAGCCGAAATTCGCCAAACTGTTCGCCAAACACGCCGCCGCCATCACCGGGCTGCCGCTGGTCAGCGCGCCAAATAAATTCGAAGCGCTCGCCGCCAACGACGCCTATGTGGCGGTGCACGGGGCGATCAACGCGATGGCAACCGGCCTGTTCAAGATCGCCAACGACATCCGCCTGCTCGGCTCCGGCCCGCGCTCCGGGCTCGGCGAACTGATTCTGCCGGAGAACGAGCCCGGCTCATCGATCATGCCGGGCAAGGTCAATCCGACGCAGTGCGAGGCCATGACCATGGTGTGCTGCCAGGTGTTCGGCAACCACACCGCGCTCACGGTCGCCGGCAGCCAGGGACATTTCGAGCTGAACGTCTACAAGCCCGTGATGGCGCACGGCATGCTGCAATCGATCCGCCTGCTGGCCGACGCCACGCGCTCGTTCACGATCCACTGCATCGAGGGCATCCGCGCCGACGAGGCGCGCATCAACGAATTGATGCAGCGCTCGCTGATGCTCGTGACCGCGCTGGCGCCGAAGATCGGCTACGACAACGCGGCCAAGGTTGCAAAAACCGCGCATGCACGCGGCACAACATTGAAGGAAGAGGCTGTGCGGCTTGGCTTTGTCACGCCGTCGGAATTCGACCGTCTGGTCAAGCCGGACAAGATGACGCACCCGGGCTGAACGATCGAATATATTGTCCTGCGGTATTATATGAATAATCTGCGCGGATCGGCGGCGAAACCAACGGTTCGCTTGATTGGGGAAACGCATGAGCAACATCGTCAATCTGAAGCGCCATCGAAAGCGGCTTGATCGCGAGCAATCCGCAAAGCAGGCCGAAATCAACCGCGTCCGCTTCGGGCGCACCAAAGCCGAACGTCTCCTGGAGCGGCAACGCGTCAACCGCGCCGAAGAAGAGCTCGACCGGCACCGTCTGGATTATGGGGTGGGACAATGAAATCTCCAGTCGTCAAGCGATCCATCGTCGTGGCCGGTCACAAGACCAGCGTCAGTCTCGAAGAAGCCTTCTGGAACGGCATGAAGGAAATTTCCGGCAGTCGCGGCATGACGCTGTCGGAACTTGTCGGTGAAATCGACAGCAACCGGCAGCAGGGCAATCTGTCGTCCGCCATTCGCCTGTTCGTCCTCGATCACTTCCGCTCTCTCGCGGCTCCGGCGACAGGCCAGCCAGTTGCCGCGGTTCAATCGCAGATCAGCATCGCGAACTCGCCTTCGTAAAAACACGCGGTAGAAACACGCAGCGCGCCTCTCGCATTCGCCGAGGCGCGCATCAGGCATCTACCGAATATCGGCTGTGCCGGACGCACGCTAGCCTATCTCCTCATCGGGGACAGATCCTGTTCGGGCCTGTCCCGCCGGATGCAGTTATGACGACCTCAAGGTCGCCAGAGCGAGGAGACCAGCCCATGACCGCTCCGCACGCACCGTTGCATAACCCGCCGCGCGCCCTGTCCGATCATTCGACCTCAGCCGGCCGCGCCCATGGCCTGCCCGCTTCGCCCCGCACCTTCGCGGTGGTGAAACGATCGGTGATCATCAACGGCCACAAAACCAGCGTCAGCCTCGAAGATGCATTCTGGGACGGATTGAAGGATATCGCCCGCCGCCAGAGCATCAGCCTGTCGACCCTCATCGAGACCATCGAGGGTCGGCGCAGCACGGCGAATCTGTCGTCGGCGATTCGGCTGTTCGTGTTCGGCTATTTTCGCAGCCGCGCGATCACCGATCTTATGATCGGCATGCGGCGGGAGACGGACGCCGCCCATCCGCCCGATCTGCACCCCGCGCCGTCGCACGTCTGAGCGCAACATCCTGCGCGCATCCCTGACCGTTCGTCAGCGCGGCATCGCCGCCGGCGGCGTCAGCACCATTGGAGCACGCGGCCGGGGAGCGGCCGATGGATTGGGCGCCGGACGCACCTCGATCGGCGGCGGCAACGGCGCAGCCGCCGGAGGCGGGGGCGCTGCATGAGTCTCCGATGACGCCGGGCGCGGCCTTGGCGGCGGCTCAGGCCGGACCGGAGCAGTCGCAGGTGCAACGGAAGGCTCCGCCGGGCGCGGCGGCGCGGGCGAGACGGGAGCCTGCGGCGGCGCGGCGCGTGCGGTCGCATCGCCACGCTCGATCGCGTCGAGACGCTGCGTCTCGCGCTCGATCGCCCGCAGCGCCAGCCATGACGACAGCGACGACACGTCGAGCATCGCGCGCGGCGCATCCGGCGTGCCGTGCACGAACAGCGAAAGATCCGGGCGAGTGGCGACCGCGCCATGCGTGGTCGATGCCAGCGCAACGCGAATGTCGATCTGGTCGGCGTTGAAATCGTAACCGCCGGAAACGATCGCCTGCGCATCGCTGCCGTCGAGCGTTGCCGGCCCCGCGCGCAGCTGCCCGTCCTTGACGTTGAACGGCACTTCCACTTTCGCCGCCTTCAACGGTCCCGCCGCCAGCGCCTCGCCGACGCCCGCCTTCAGCGTATCCTCATTGACAGCCTGCTTGCCCTCGCCTGTGCGCAGCGCGACATCGAACGCGCGCGGGTCGAGCCCTTTGATCGCGGCATCCTCCAGCGTCACCGCGCCGCTGCCCGAAAGCGCGCCGAGCATCGCGCGCGCGCTGCGCCCGCGGCTCGCCAGCGTCGCTTGCAGCGAGATACGGCCGGCCGGCATCGCCAGCGCGCGATAGCGCAGCGCAGCGCCGTCCACATTGGTCAACGTCATGCGCGCATTGACGAGCGACCCCTCGCTTGTCTGCCGCGTGTCGAAATCAGCCGCCACGCTGCCGCCGCCGATGCCGCCGCTCAGCGCATCCAGGGTGAGCGACTGGCCGTCGGCCCGGACCACGCCCTTGAACGGTCGCAACTCGCCACCGCCCGGCAGCGTGGCGCGCAACGCCGCGAAGGCCACGCGCCCGCGCCAGCCTTGCAGACGGCCGAGATTGGCGAGCGGCGCATCCGATGCACGCTCGCCGAAGGCATAGGCAAACACCGCCTGGATATTCAGCGCATCGAGCCCGATATCGCCTTCCAGCGCGCGCCCGCCGCTCCCGCTCCATGACAGCTTGCCGCGCAATCGCGCTCCGCCAATCAATGCGTCGATATCGTCGAGCACCACGCCACCGCCGGAGAACGCCACGCGCGACGACAGCGTGACGGCGGCAGGCACGCCGAGGAGCGGCGCGAGATCGCCCTGACGCAAGGTGACGCTGAGCGCCGCCGCCGGGCCGGCGAACGGCTCGGCGGTGCCGGTGGCGCTGGCGTCCAGCTCGCGGCCGGCGAGCCTGGCGGCAACGCGCAGCGGCTTGTCCGGCACGCCGTTCGCGGACGCCTCAAGCGTCGCAGCACCCGTTGCGGAGGCAATGACTCCGTCGAGCCCCAGCATCGTCAGCAGCGGCGACGACGAGGTTGCGGCAAGCCGCGCCTCGGCGCTGATCTCGCTTTGCCGCCACATAGCGGCATCGATTGCGTCGAGCGCGCCGGCGGGCAGCAGCGCCGAGGTCTTCACCGTGCCGTTGAGCGGCGCGGCGGCGATGTCGAGCGCTGCCCGCACCGCGCTGCGCCCGGCCTGCGCCGCATCCTTTTCCAGCGTGGCGGTGAGCTTGAGCCGCGCCGCCGCCTTCGCATCCGGCAACTGCTTCAGCCGTTCGGCAAAGACCGGCGCGAGCGGCGTCAGCAACGCCGCCACCCGTTCGAGCGATGCGGCCTTGGCATCGACCGCGAGCTTGCCGGTGTTCGCCCGTCGATCGAAAGCGCCGCTGCCCTCCACCGCGACGCCGCCCGCCGCGCCGAATGTCAGCCGCTCCAGCCGGATCGCGTCGCGCCCGGCATCGAGCTTCACGGTGATCGGACGCACTTCCTGTCCGGCCACGATCGCATGCGCGATATCGAGCGACAGCCTGGCTTCGGCCGGCCACGGCATCGGCCCGCCGGCAAGACCGCGGATCATCGCCGCCGCCGCATCGAGATCGAGCCGCTGCGCGGTCAACGCGGCGTCGAGATGCGCCCCTTGTGCGCTGTCGCGGCCGGAGAGCACGACACGGCCGCTCACGCTGTCGCCCTCGACGCTGGCTTTCAGATCCTCGATCGCGACGCGAGAGGCATCGACGCTGACGCGGCCGGACGCGCGCAACGGCTGTGTCAATCGCGCCGCCGCCGGATCGCTGCGCCCGCGCAGCCAGGTGATCAGGGCATCGGGATCGTTCGCGGCGATGTCCACCATGCCGCTGAACGCGCCCTCCGGACCGGCGCGCAAAAGGGCGTCGCGGACCGTCACCTGCGTCGCGCCCGGCAGCACGCCGGCGAGCCGGTCGAGCGACCATCCCGCCGTGTCGCCGCGCAATGCGACGGATGGCTCCTGCACCGGACGACCGCCAAGCGTCACCGCCTCGGCGCTGACCGCGACATTGACCGGCAGCGGCGCGGACGGCAACGCCGCGACGAACCGCTGCAGCGCCGGCAACACATCCGCGACGTCGCCATCGCCGCGCGCCAGCAGCCGATCGGCGTTGAGCTGGCGCCCGGCCAGCGTCGCGTTCAATTGCGGCGACGCGCCGAAGCGCATGTCGGCGTGGCCGGCGAATTTGAGCGCCGCGTCGTCCGGCCCATAGCCCAGTTCGATCTGCTCGAAGCGGGCGGCGGCGGGATCGGCCTTCACCTTCGTCGCAATGCGCCACGGCAGCACGTCGGACGCCGCAGCCTTCGCCGCCGGCCGCTCCAGCGTCAGCCCGCCGTCGAACTGCGGCACCGAGGCCGCAAACCGCAGCACGCCATCGAGATCGGCGTTGAGCGCACCCGCGCTCGACGCCACCACGAGCCGCAGCCGCATGCCCTCGCCATTCCCGGCCGGGTTCGACGAGATGCGGAACGGATAACGCACGCCATCGATAGTGGCATTGCCTTCGCCGCGCAGCGCGCCGGCCAGCGCACGCACGTCGCCGGCGAAGGCGATATCCTCGAGTTCGAGCGTCGTGCGGCTCGCGCCGTCATGCAGCGCGACGCGGCCGGTGACGTTGAGGCGGTCGATCGCCAGCGCGCTGAGGTCGACGCCGCCCATGCCCGCGGGCCAGGCAATGCGGCCGCGCCAGTCGAGACCGAAATCGAGCGTGCTGCCGTTGATGGTGAGTTCGGTGGCGCGCCACTCGCCACGCATCAGCGCGCCGAGATTGAATTCGACGCCGAGCCGCTCGGCGCTGGCGCGACCCAGTTCGCCACCGCCGATCTCGACATTCTGCAGCTTCAGCGACGGCGTCGGCAGCAGCGTGGCGCGCATGTCGCCATGCACCCGCACCGGCGCACCGACGATACGCGCCGCCGCCGCCTCGAATTGCGGGCGGAACTGGTTCCAGTCGATGAAGTGCGGCCCGATCAGGGCTGCCACCAGCGCGACGATGAACGCGATCGCCACTCCGAGCAGCGTGGTCTGCACGGTCTCTCCTCGATTTCCTACGGCCGCTCAATACCTAACGGCATCATTGGCCGCTGTCGATTGGCAAGCTCAGAGCAGCGCGCCCGCAGCCGCGCACAACCCGACCACCAGCCACGGCGGCGTCCGCCCCAGGAACAGCAGCAGAACCCCCGCCAGCGCCAGCGCGAAATCGGCGCTGCCGCGGATCGCCACCGCCCACATCGACTGGTAGAACGCGGCGATCAGAAGGCCCACCACGGCGGCGGTGACGCCACGCAGCGCCGCCTGGGTCCAGACCGAGCGCCGCAAACCGTCCCAGAACGGCAGCACGCCGATCACCAGCAACAGCGACGGCAGATAGATCGCGACGAGGCACAGCATGGCGCCCGCCCAGCCGTTGGGCGGCGGGCTCATCACCATGCCGAGATAGGCGGCAAAGGAGAACAGCGGGCCGGGAATAGCCTGCGCCGCGCCATAACCGGCGAGAAAAACGTCGTTGCCGACCCAGCCCGGTGCCACCACCTCGGCCTGCAACAGCGGCAGTACGACGTGACCGCCGCCGAACACCAGCGAGCCGACCCGGTAAAAAGTCGCGAACAGCGTCAGCGCGTGGCTCGACAGCGCGGCCGCGAGCATCGGCAGCGCCAGCAGCAGCGCGAAAAACACAACCAGCGCCACCACCGCAACCCGGCGCGACACGCTGACAGGCAGATGCGCCGGGCCTTGCGATGTCTCGTCCCGGCACCACACCATCCCGGCCACCGCGCCCAGCAAAATCGCGCCGATCTGCCCGGCCGCCGACGGCAGCGCCAGCGCGACGACCGTCGCGCCGCCCACCAGCAGGCCGCGCAGCCGGTCCGGCGGCAAGGCGCGCGCCATGGTGAAGATCGCTAGCGCCACCACCGCAACCGCGGCAACCTTGAGGCCATGCAGCCCGCCCGCGCCGAGCATCCCGCCAAAGCTGTCGAGA
>JBEBWH010000091.1:0-10159 GCA_040392305.1 Bradyrhizobium sp.
AGGTGCGGGTCTATTACGAGGACACCGATTTCACCGGCATCGTCTATCACGCCAACTATCTGCGCTTCATGGAGCGCGGCCGCACCAACTATCTGCGGCTGCTCGGAGCCAATCATCATGAGTTGTTCGCGCAGGCCGAGGGCGAAGCGCCGGGCTTTGCCTTTGTCGTGCGCTCGATGGCGATCGACTATCTCAAGCCCGCGCGCATGGACGACGTGCTGGAGATCGTCACCATGCCGTCCGAGGTCAAAGGCGCATCGATCACGCTCGATCAGGAGGTGCGGCGCGATGGCGAAGCGCTGGTGACGGCGCGCGTACGGGTGGCGTTCGTGTCCGGCGGGCGCGCCCGGCCGATTCCGAAACCGTTGCGCATGGCGATGGCGGCCGATCGCGACGACGCCGGGGCGGGTGTTGTCGGATGACGCGGCTGCCGCTTTGATGTAAGAGCTTTTCACATGAGCTGGGGCAAACATCGCGGCGGGCCGCCGCGCGGTTATCACCATGGCAACCTCAAGGAGGCCCTGGTGCAGGCGGCGCTCGACCTGATCGCGCAAAAAGGGCCGGCCGGTTTCACCTTCGCCGAAGCCGCGCGCTCGGCCGGCGTCAGTCCGGCCGCGCCGTACCGTCATTTCCGCGACCGCGACGATCTGCTGGCCAGCATCGCACAGCGTGGCTTCGAGCAGTTCGAGGCGGCGCTGTCGGCGGCCTGGGACGATGGCCGGCCCGATACGCAGACTGCATTCGAGCGTCTGGGTCGGGCCTATCTTACTTTCGCGCGCAACGACCCGGCCTCTTATTCGGCGATGTTTGAGTCCGGCCTGCCTATTGAGCGGTTTCCGGCGCTCTCGCTCGCCAGCGAGCGGGCGTTCGCGGTGATCCGCGCCGCCGCCGAGCGGCTTGCCGGGATGACGCCGCCGGGCGTGCCGCGACCGCCCGCGATGATGATGGCCCTCCATATCTGGTCGATGTCGCATGGCATCGCGTCCCTGTTCGGCCGTGGCGACGCCGCGCGGCGCAAGCTGCCGATGACGCCTGACGATCTGCTGGAGGCCGGCGTGCTGATCTATCTGCGCGGCCTCGGGTTCCCTGCCGGCGGCGAAACGTCTCAGCCTTCACCCCGATAAAAATTCGCGACGCTCTATCACCGCCGCTTGACAACGGGCTGGCATGGTTTATCTATGTAAATGTTATTTACATTCACGCTCTGATACCGGAGGCGCAAATGTCCAACACTGCCGATTACGACAGGGGAGGCCCGGCCGCCTGGTCCGCCCGCCGCCCCGCTTTCTTTGAATCGCCGTGGCACCCGGGCTGGATCATCCTGACGGTGCTGGGCTTCATCATCTGGTGGCCGGTCGGCCTCGCGCTTCTCTTCTTCACTTTATGGAGCAGAAAAATGACCTGCATGACGCGCTACAACGGCCCCAACCGCTGGGCTGCGAAGATGGAACGCAAGATGGAGCGGATGCGCGCCCGCATGGAAGGCCGCGGCTTCGACTTCGGGAGTTTCGGTGGCTTCGGTGGCCCGCCGTCCAGCGGCAACCGCGCCTTCGACGAGTACCGCATGGAGACGCTCCGCCGGCTGGAGGAAGAGCAAAGCGAATTCAAGGACTTCCTCGATCGCCTGCGTCACGCCAAGGACAAGGCCGAGTTCGACCAGTTCATGTCGGAGCGTCGCAATCGCCCGTCGCCCCCGTCGGATCAGCCGCAGTCGTAAGGAGCGCCCCCGCTTACGATCCGCGACTGTTGAGCCGCCCGTTCGCGCCCCCGCGCCGACGGGCGGTTTCGTTTTCTGCGGCCGGGCGGGAGCCGGGTCGCGAAGAGTTGTGCGGGGCCGGCTTGCGAGCGCGGCCTGCGCTGTCGAGAATGCCGCGCCAATGGAACCGGGGACCGTTTCGCCATGCAGCCACGCCTCAATCCCTACAAGACCGCACCGCAGACCATGAAGGCCATGCTCGACCTCGAAAAGCAGGTTCAGGCGTCCGGCCTCGAACACAGCCTGATCGAACTCGTGAAGATGCGCGCTTCGCAGATCAACGGCTGCGCCTTCTGCCTGCACATGCATTCGCGCGACGCCCGCGCCGCCGGCGAGACCGAAGAACGGCTCTACCTGCTCGACGCCTGGCGGGAATCGCCGCTCTATACCGACCGCGAGCGGGCGGCGCTGGCCTGGACCGAAAGCCTGACGCTGATTTCGCAGACCCATGCCCCGGACGCGGATTACGACATGATGGCGGGCCAGTTCTCGCCGGAGGAGCAGGTCAAGCTGACGCTGTTGATCGCCACCATCAATGCGTGGAACCGGTTTGCGATCGGGTTCCGCTCGCTCCACCCGGTGGATGCCGGCCAGCCGGCCGCCAGGGCGGCGGTACACTGACGTAACATCCGGCAAAACCTCAATTTTGCCGCATCGACCGCGATTTCGGTAACGTGCCCTTAACCACGATGAGCGTTTGGTAAAGGACGCACAGGGCTGCCGTCGGCCCTCGTTTTGACACGTTGGCGCGGGATAGGCGGCACGGCTCCGGTCAGCCTCCCATGTCATACGATCCGCATCGTTTTCTGCGATGCGGATCGGCGCGCGATCCGTGGTTCGATCCAGGGCGCATCCTGTGCAGGGGACTACCGCGTTGAGAGGACACTGCTCATGAATCCCGCCGAGGTGGCGCAGTCAGCTTTGCCGCTGGCCTCTGCCGATGTTTCGCTGATCGCATTGTTCTGGCAGGCGCATTGGGTCGTCAAAGCGGTGATGCTGGGGCTTGTGTTCGCCTCCGTGTGGGTGTGGGCGATTGCCTTCGACAAGATCTTCATGTTTTCCCGCGCCCGCCGCTCGATGGATCGTTTCGAGCAGGCGTTCTGGTCCGGGCAGTCCATCGACGAACTGTACCGGGCGCTGTCGGCCAAGCCGACCTATTCGATGGCTGCGCTGTTCGTCGCCGCGATGCGCGAATGGAAGCGATCGTTCGAGAGCCAGTCGCGCTCCTTCGGCGGCCTTCAGATGCGCATCGAGAAGGTCATGAATGTGTCGATCGCGCGAGAGGTCGAGCGCCTTGAGCGCCGCCTGCTGGTGCTGGCGACGGTCGGCTCGGCTGGCCCCTTCATCGGCCTGTTCGGCACCGTCTGGGGCATCATGTCGAGCTTTCAGGCGATCGCCGCGTCCAAGAACACGTCGCTGGCGGTGGTGGCTCCGGGCATCGCCGAGGCGCTGTTCGCCACCGCGATCGGCCTTGTCGCCGCCATCCCGGCGACGATTTTCTACAATAAGTTCGTCTCCGAGGTGAACCGGCAGGCCCAGCGTCTGGAAGGCTTTGCCGACGAGTTCTCCGCGATCCTGTCGCGGCAGATCGACGAGCGGATGTAACGGGTGTCGTTGTGATTGCGAAGGTCAGCGCATCATGGGGATGAGCCTCGGAGGTGGCGGTGGCGGCGGGCGCCGCGGCCGGCGGCGTGCGCCGGTGATGGCCGAAATCAACGTCACGCCGATGGTCGACGTGATGCTGGTGCTGCTCATCATTTTCATGGTGTCGGCGCCGCTTCTGACGGTCGGCGTGCCGCTCGATCTGCCGCAGACCAAGGCCAAGAGCCTCGACCAGGATCAGACCCCGCTGACGGTGTCGGTCAACCTCAAGGGGCAGGTGTACCTCAATGATGCCGAAATTCCGGTCGACGAACTGGTTCCGAAGCTCAAGGCCGTGACCGAGGCGCGGGGCGGAATGGACGAGCGCATCTTCGTCCGTGGCGACCGCAAGGTGGATTACGGCGCGGTGATGAAGGTGATGGGGCGGCTGTCCGAGGCGGGTTTCCGTCGGGTGGCGCTCGTGACAGAGGTGGAACAGGGGACCTGAATTGAAGATCGGCAAGATCGACAAGACGTTCGCCGCCTCGCTCATCGGCCATGCGCTGGTGATCGGCTGGGGACTCGTGTCGTTCTCTTCGCGCGCGCTCGAAGCGCCGCCGCTGGAATCGATGCCGATCGACATCGTCACCGTCGACCAGTTGCAGCGCATGACGGCCGGCGCCAAGGAGGCGCCGAAGGCCGACACGCCCAAGCCGCGCGTCGAGAAAGTCGCGGAAGCCAAGCCGGTGGACGATGCCGTCGGCAAGATCACCGAGAAGAAAGAAATCGTGACCTCGACCGCGCCCGAGCCGCCGCGTGAGCCGGTGGAGAAGCCGGTCGAGAAAAAGCCCGAGCCGCCGAAGCCCAAGGTCGAGAACAAGCCGAAGGACGAGCCGAAGCCCGAGAAGGCCGAAAAGAAGCCCGAGCCGAAGGTCGATCCGATTGCGGAAGCGCTGAAGAAGGAAAAGGAAGAGGCCAAGAAGCCGAAACCGAAGCAGGAGGCCAAGGCCGCGCCGCAGCCGCCGAAGCCGAAGCAGGAGCGCGTGTTCGACCAGTCGAAGATCGCCGCCTTGCTCGACAAGCGCGACCCGACGCGCGCGGCCACGACCGGCGAGAGGCTCAATCAGCAGGCTTCGCTCGGCGCGCCGCAGGGCCGCTCCGCCGACAACTCCGCGACCTGGGGCGCGATGTTCAAGTCGCAGGTCGAACGCTGCTGGAAGAAGCCCTATGGCGGCATCGAGACGCAGCAGATCGAAGCGGTGTTCACGATCAAGCTGCGCCGCGACGGCACGCTTGAGGCGAACCCGACGCCGCTCCCCGGCACCGGCACGCCGTTCTTCCGCGTCTATCAGGAGAGCGCGCTGCGGGCCATCATCGAATGCCAGCCCTATCGCCTGCCGGCGGCCTATTTCGACGAATGGAAATTCTTCGAGCCGGTTTTCACCGAGCGCGCGTCGTGACACGCGCCGGAACGCTTACCCCTGTTCAGAACGAAAGCCATGATTGAAACAAGCCTCGGCCAATTGCGGACCATGAATTTGAATCTTACGCGCCGGCGTCTCGTCACCGGAGCGGCGGCCGGACTAATGGCGGTGAGCCCGCTCGGCAAAGCCTTCGCGCAGGCGCGCGTGCAGATCACCGACGGCAACTTTCAGCCGATCCCGATCGCGATTCCGAATTTCGTCGCGGGGAGCGGTGGCGATGGCGAAGTCGGCGCCAATGTCGCCGGCGTCATCACCAACAATCTCAGGCGCAGCGGACTGTTCGCGCCGATCGATCAGGCCGCCTTCATCGAGAAGATCAGCAATATCGACGTCGCGCCGCAGTTTCAGAACTGGCGCTCGATCAATGCGCAGGCGCTCGTCACCGGTCGCATGACGCGGCAGGGCGACGGCCGTCTCAAGGCCGAGTTTCGCCTGTGGGACGTCGCGGTCGGCCAGCAGCTCACCGGGCAGCAATATTTTACGTCGCCGGAATACTGGCGGCGCATCGCCCACATCATTTCCGACCAGATCTATGAGCGCCTGACCGGCGAGAAGGGGTATTTCGACAGCCGCGTCGTGTTCGTCGATGAAAGCGGGCCGAAGGAGCGCCGTGTCAAGCGGCTTGCGATCATGGATCAGGACGGCGCCAATGTGCGCTATCTGACCCGCGGCGGCGACCTCGTGCTGACGCCGCGGTTCTCGCCCTCGACGCAGGAAATCACCTATATGGAGTTCGGCAAGGGTGATCCGCGCGTCTATCTGTTCAATATCGAGACCGGGCAGCGCGAGATCGTCGGCAATTTCCCCGGCATGTCGTTTGCGCCGCGGTTTTCGCCGGACGGCCAGCGCATCATCATGAGCCTGCAGCAGGGCGGCAACTCCAACCTGTTCGTGATGGATCTGCGCTCGAAGTCGACGACGCGCCTGACCGATACGCCGGCGATCGACACCTCGCCGTCCTACTCGCCCGATGGCGGGCGCATCTGCTTCGAGTCCGATCGCGGCGGCAAGCCGCAGATTTACGTCATGCCGGCCGGCGGCGGGCAGGCGAGCCGCATCTCGTTCGGCGAGGGCAGCTACTCGACGCCGGTGTGGTCGCCGCGCGGCGACTACATCGCCTTCACCAAGATGGGCGGCGGACAGTTCGCCATCGGCATCATGAAGCCGGACGGATCGGGCGAGCGCATTCTCACATCCGGCTATCACAACGAGGGGCCGACTTTCGCCCCCAATGGTCGCGTGCTGATGTTCTTCCGCGACATGGGGCCGGGGCCGGCGCTGTTCTCGATCGACATCTCTGGCCGCAATGAACTGAAAGTGCCGACGCCGGGCTTCGCCTCCGATCCGGCGTGGTCGCCGCTTTTGTCGTAAGTGCGCCGATGGCTCGTTAACGTAAAGGCTGCTTTTCCCGACAACCGATCCGTTTTGTCATGACCGGGCCATAGCCCGTCGAAGGCGGGCGTAAACGTCCTTCTGTCCCGGCTATTCGTGCGCCCTCTCTTCATCTCTCCCCCCTTGTGGGGAGGGTGGGTGCGGGCTTGCCAAGACGTGGATGCACGCAACAGGTGCAGGCCTGACGGAGATGGAGGCTTGCGGGCCTCGCGTCGCTTACATCGGCCGCGTTGTCCGCAATAATCGGCGCAAAAGAAAAGGCCGGCTCGAAAGCCGGCCTTTCCCTTGTTCGATAGTCGCGGTAGCGATCAGTACTTCGCGACGACCGGAGCCATGGTGTTGAAGCGGTAGTTGATGCCCGCCTTCACAGTGTGCTCCTGATGCTTCCACTCGACGAGGATCGGGGCGCCGACGCGGGTGCTGCCGAGGTCGTAGTACTGGTACTCGATCTTGGCGCTCCAGTTCGGGGCGAACAGATACTCGAGGCCAGCGCCGACGGTCCAGCCGTCCTTGCTGTCGCTGACGGCGACCGGCAGGCCGGTGATGCCATCGAACGCGGCGGTGCTGGTGTCGGAGAACGCGTAACCGCCCTTCACGTAGAGCAGGCCCGGACCCCAGGTGTAGCCGAGACGGCCGGTCACAGAACCGATGCCGCGGTTACGCTGGGTGATGGTGTCGCCGAGGATGTTGACGGCGGTCCAGGTGGTGTCGCCAAGCCAGCTGTACTGGGCTTCGATACCCAGGACCCAGTTCGGGGAGAACTGATAGTCGAAGCCGCCCTGGATACCGCCGAGGAAGCGGCCATCGTTGTTGTTGAACAGGTTGTTGTTGCTGCCGAAGGCGCCGCCAACGTGGCCACCGATGTAGAAACCGGTCCAGTTGTAGATCGGGGCGTAAACCGGAGCCGGGGGGGCCTTGGTGTACGGCCGGGCAGCCAGATCCGCCGCCATCGCAGGTGCTGCGGCAAGAGCGGCGAGCGCCACGGTGCCGAGGAAAATCTTCTTCATGTTGTTCTCCACAAGTCTTGTTCAGAATGCAGCCGGCTAGCGGCTCCGTCCCTGCACGTGTGTAGCAGGGTTTCGCCAAAAAGCTGTAGCCGCCGCGCAACACTCGGCTGGTTCCCTAAGCCTTTGGAACGCATTGAAAAATTCATGGATAACGAAGCCTTAATTTGCATCAAATTTGACATTATTTCGCCACAGATTGCGCACGAACCTGCCCCATTGGTCGCAGTCCGAGGGCTTGCACTTCGCAGGTCGCACTGATCTGATTCTTTGCGACGCGGACGGGGTCGCCCGAACGGGCAAAGCCGGTCCGGGTGGGGATGAAAGAGATGAAGACTGATACTGTTGGAACGCCGGACTGGTCGGCCCTTCCTGCGCCCGAAGACGACGGCGCCGCGCGTCATCTGCCCGGCATGCGGTTGCCCTCCATCGCGCTGCCGGCGACGGATGGCGGTTCGGTGGACCTGTCCCGGCTGCCGGGGCGCAACGTGGTCTATGCCTATCCGAGGACCGGGCAGCCCGGCGTCCCGAACCCTGATGGCTGGGACCTGATTCCCGGTGCACGGGGCTGTTCGCCGCAGTCCTGCGCCTTCCGCGATCATTACGCCGAGTTGCAGCGGCTTGGCGTCGGTCGCGTGTTCGGCCTGTCCACGCAGGATAGCGCCTACCAGCTTGAGGCGGCGACGCGGCTGCATCTGCCGTTTCCGATTCTCTCCGACGAGCGGCTGGCCCTGACGCGCGCCCTGCGACTTCCGACGTTTGAGACTAGCGGGATGACGTTGCTCAAGCGGCTGACGATGGTGATCGACGATGGCCGCGTCACGCATGTCTTCTATCCGGTGTTTCCGCCGGATCAGAACGCGGCCACTGTTGTCGCCTGGCTTGCCAATCAGGCCTGACAGGACGGAAGCGTCGCCGCAGCCCTATCGGGAGCCGGCCGAGCGGCGGGCGCCTGGGGTTTTGCCGGATGGCGCTGCGGGCTGCGCGTTAGAGATCGCCGCGATGGCGTCTGGCGCCCCGGACAGCACGATCTGTGTCGCCATGCGGGCATATTGATCGCGCGTCAGCCCCTTGCCTTCGCGAAACCATAGATAGTGCCAGTTCAGCATTGCGAAGAACGACATGGTCAGCGGCATCAGGAGGTCGCGGCGATCGGCGACCGCCGGCAGCGCTCCGGCGATGACCTCGGAGACGATGTCGATGAGTCGCCGCTCGATGGCCTTGAGCGTGATCTGCTTGTCCGCCGGCAGCAGCTTGAGATTGGCGATCTGGACCTGATGCTCGGCGTCTGCGCCGCGATAGGCATCGAGCAGGGCGATGGCGAGCGCCTGCAGCCGCTCCTGATCCGAGCCGGGCGTCCGAGCCGCGCCTTCCAGCACCTCGACGAGATGGCGGAGATGTTCGTCGAGCAGATCGAACAGCACCGCTTCTTTCGAGGAGTAGTAGTGATAGAGCAGCGTCTTCGATACGCCGCACGCCTCCGCGATCATCGTGATCGACGTGCCGGTAAAGCCGTGGCGGGCGAACAGTTCGGCCGAGCGGCGCAGGATGCCGCGTCGCTTGTTGGCGTAGTCGGTTGCACGGGGGCGGGCCATACGGGTCTTGGGTCTGTCGCGAGAAAGGCTGTCCGCAAGGTGTAACGAAACCGCGCCACAGTCGCATTGACCGTCCGGGCGGTCAATTATTCCGCGAGCGCGACTTGGCGTTTCGCAGGAAAAGGCGCTATGCCAGCGGCCATGTCGCACCCGCTTGCCCGTATTGTCGATCAGCTCAAGCGCCAACCCTCCCGCACCGGCTCCCTCGTTATCACCGTTTATGGCGACGCCATCGTGCCGCGCGGCGGTTCGGTCTGGCTCGGCACGCTGCTGTCGTTTTTCGAGGCTCTCGACATCGACAATGGCGGCGTGCGCACGGCGATGTCGCGGCTGGCGGCCGACGGTTGGCTGGAGCGCGCGCGGGTCGGCCGCAACAGCTTCTATCGTCTTGCCGACAAAGGCCGCGAGACTTTCGCCGCCGCGACGCGTCATATCTATGCCGCCCAGCGACCGGACTGGACCGGGCGTTTCGATCTGCTGCTGGTGCCGAACGGTAATGGTGGCGGTGATCGCGAAAGCTTGCGGGAAAACTTCCGCACCGCCGGTTTCGGCAGTCCCGTCCCCGGGCTCTGGCTTGCTCCTGCCGGCACGCCGGCGCCGGAAGGCGCGGAGCAGGCGATCCGCCTCGTGGCGGAAGTGAGGCCGTCGGAGATTGACGACGCGGTTCGTCATCTGATCGAGGCGAGTTGGCCGCTGGCCCGTATCGCCACGGCGTATCGGACCTTTCTGAAGACGTTCGCGCCGCTCCATGAGTGGGTCCAGCGCGGCGGCGAGCTTTCCGACCTCGATGCGCTAGTCGCGCGCATTCTGCTGATTCATCAGTATCGCAGGATCATTCTGCCCGATCCCTTGCTGCCCGACGCGATGCTGCCGGCGGACTGGCCCGGCACCGCCGCACGTCTTCTCTGCGCCGAGGTCTATCCCTTGCTGCTGCCGGGGTCGGAGCGCTGGCTCGATGCGCATGCCAGCAATGAGGAAGGTCCGCTGCCAGCTGCGGACGACGCGCTCTGGCGCCGGTTCCAGCCGTGATGCGCGGCATGAGATGTTACAAAAACTGATTGCGATAACTTAATTCTGTTATATATTTGGGTCGTTCAAGGGAGAAACGGCCATGTACACGCAGGCGCTCAACACGTCGTCGGGTGCGGAATCCTTCGTCGAGGATGCGGAGAGGGCGGAGCGCTTTCAGGCGCGGATCGACGCCGAGGATCGCATCGAGCCCAACGACTGGATGCCGGCGGCCTACCGCAAGACTTTGACGCGGCAGATTTCCCAGCACGCTCATTCCGAAATCGTCGGCATGCTGCCCGAGGGCAACTGGATCACGCGCGCGCCGACCTTGCGGCG
>JBEBWH010000092.1:0-10134 GCA_040392305.1 Bradyrhizobium sp.
GGGGACGGAATGACGGAGAACACAGCCGCGGTGCGCGGTGCGCGAAAGGCAGGCACGCTGTGTGCCGCCATTGCGCTTTTGATGACGGGGGCGAGCGAGGCGGTGCTGGCGCAGTCGGCCACGCCGGGCGCGACCATCATGCTCGACCAGATCACGGTCGAGGGCGCGGGCGAGGGGGTCGGCACGCCGGCAAGCGTGCGCGAGCGTTTCGAGGCGCTGGCCGGCGGCGTCGCGCTGGTCGAGAGCGGCGATTATGCCGACACCACCAATCTCACCGTGTCGCGCGCGCTGCGTAACGTGCCGGGTGTGGTGGTGCAGGATTTCTTCGGCGGCAACGACCAGCCGCGCATCCAGATCCGCGGCTCCGGGTTGCAGCAGAACCCGGTCGAGCGCGGCATTCTCGCGTTGCAGGACGGCTTGCCGATCAACCGCGCCGACGGCTCCTACATTGTCGGCCTCGCCAATCCGCGCCAGGCTGAATCGATCGAGGTCTACCGCGGCTATATGGCCAACCGCCTCGGCGCCACCGTGCTTGGCGGCGCGCTCAACTTCGTGTCGCCGACCGGCTCCTCGGCGCCGGGCGCGCGCATGACCATCAATGGCGGCAGCTTCGGCCAGTTCGGCATCTCGGGGCAGGCCGGCTTCCGTCAGGACAATTACGACGGCGCATTGCAGATCGATGCTTCGCGCCGCGACGGCTTCCGCGTCTACAACGGTTCGGAGCGCGTCAGCGTCAACGCCAATGTCGGCGCGCAGATCAACGAGAACGTCAGCACCCGCATCTTCGCCGGCTACACCGATCTCGGCTTCGACGTGGCCGGTCCCCTGACCAAGGCCGGACTTGCAGCCGACCCGCGTCAGGTGCATCGCGGGCCGACCGTGCTGCCGCCGATCCCGCCCGGCACCGCGGTCAATCCCGGTCCGAATGTCGTGCGCGACCGGCCGCGTCGCGACGCCAGCCAGTTTTTGGTCGGCTCGCGCACCACGGCGACGTTCGATGCGCATCTGATCGATATCGCGCTCGGCTACACCTATACCGACGATACCTTCCGCTTCCCCGTTTCGGCGGGCGTGCGCACCACGCGCGGCGGCGATTTCACCGGCGTTGCGCGCTATGCCTACAAGCCCGACGCCTCGGCCGTGCTGCCGTTGTTCGAGGCGGGCGCACAGTATGCGATCGGCTCGGCCAATCGCGGCAACTACATCAACCAGTCGGGCATGACCGGCGCGAAGTTCGGCGAGAGCGAACTCGATGCCACCACGCTGTCGCTCAACGCCGGCTTCAATATTCCGATCTGGCATGCGCTGACGCTGTCGCCGGCGATTTCGTATGCGTATGCCACCCGCGATAACAAGGATACCTACGGCCTGCCGACGCGGCCTTGGATCCAGTACAACGGCGTCAATCCGACGATGTTGCAGGCGAACGGCGCGGTGCCGACCGTGAGTTCGAGTTATGCGCGCAGCTATTCCGGCTGGAGTCCGAGCGTCGGCTTGAGCTTCCGGCCCGATGCGCACCAGACCGTGTTTGTCGCCGCCAGCCGCAGCTTCGAGCCGCCGACGCATGACGATCTGCTGGCCACCATCAACGGCACGCCGAATTCAAGCGCCGGGCGCAATCCGCAGAATCCGACGGCACGCAGCGTGTTCGCGACGCCGAATCTCGAGGCGCAGACCGCAACCACTGTCGAAGGCGGCTGGCGTGGCCGCAGCGGCGTGGTGTCGTGGGACGCGGTGGCGTATTATTCGTGGGTGCGCAACGAACTGCTGAGCCTGCGTGACACCAGCGGCAACTCGCTCGGCGCGGTCAATGCCGACAAGACCACTCACTTTGGTATCGAACTGGGACTTGGCGCCAAGCTGAGCGATACCGTGACCGCCCGCGTCGCCTACACCTATCAGGACTTCCGCTTCGACAACGACCCCTTGCGCGGCAACAACCGGCTCGCCGGCGCGCCGAGCCACATTATCGCGGCGCTGCTGCAATGGCAGGCGACGCAGGATTGGCGGCTGCAGGGCGGCGTGCGCTGGATTCCCGACAGGACGCCGGTGGACAATATGAACACGCTCTATGCCGATCCTTATGTGCTGGTCGACCTGCGCAGCGAGTATCGCATCAACAAGACGTTCACGCTGTTCGCCGAGGTCACCAACCTGTTCGACGAGCGCTATGCGTCATCGACCCTGATCGTCGATCAGGCACGGCCCGACCAGGCGGCATTCCTGCCGGGCGACGGCCGGGCGTTCTACGCCGGCCTCAAGGCGGTGTTCTGAGGGCGTGGCATATCATTGACTTGTTCCGGCCATCCACGTCTTCCAAGCGGATCAACAAGAAAGACGTAGATGGCCGGGATGAACCGGCCATGACAAGTAAGAGGCGACGGCGGTCTCACCCCGGCAGCTGGCACACGTCCACCCACTCGGCGCCGGTCAGGTCCGCCAGCCGCGCCGGCGCGATGCGCACCGCGCTATGGGTCGAGCCCGCCGCCGGCACCACCTCGTCGAACGCCCGCAGCGACACGTCGCAATAGACCGGCAGCGGCGCGCTGAGCCCGAACGGGCAGACGCCGCCGACCGGATGGCCGGTGATCGCCTCGACCTCGTCCGCGCCCAGCATGCGCGGCTTGCCGCCGAACGTCGTCTTGGCCTTCTTGTTGTCGAGCCGCGCCGTGCCGCACGTCACCACCAGCACGACGCGCTCGCCGACGCGCAGCGACAGCGTCTTGGCGATCTCTTCCGGGCGCACGCCATACGCCTCCGCCGCGAGCGGCACGGTGGCCGAGCTTTTGTCGGAGACGATGACGGCGATGTCGGGAGCGTTCTCCGCAAGAAAGCGGCGGACGGATTCAAGACTCATGATGGATTGCCGACATGGACAGGCGGGGAGGGGCGTGGAGCATGTCGATGACGTCCGGGACATAGCGCCCGGACGTCATCGCGATCGTCGCTGGCTTATCCCAGCCGCCCGCTGGCGTGCGCGAGCAGCGTATAGACAAGCCCGGTCTCGGAGACGAGATGCTGGCCGATCATCGCCGCGCCCTCGTCATCGCGTGCAACGTCGTCGAGCAGCCGCTCGAACTCGACGATGTAGCGATCGACCGTCTGCTTGAACGCGCGGTCGCTGCGATATTTGCGGCCGACCTCGTCATAGGCCTTCTGCCCCGCGGGCGTATAAAGCCGCTTGCTGAACGCCTTGTTCTCGCCGCGCTGATAGCGATCCCACATCTCGCTCGCCATATGCGGGTCCATCAGCCGGCCGACATCGAGCGAAAGCGTTTCCAGCGGATTGGTGGCCGGACGCATCTCGACGCGGCGCGGGCGCGGCGCCGGATAGGCGTCCTCGTCGGTCGTGGCGCGGCCGAGCAGGTCGGACAGCCAGCCGTCATTGGCCTCTTCGCTCGCCGGCGTGGTGGGCGTTTCGGAGCGGCGCTGCGAACTTCCGAGATCCGGCGGCGGCAGCGTTGCCGCGCTGCCGATGTCGCGTGCTCGCTGCGCGGGGCGGGATGCGCCGGCGCGGCCATTGGCGACCAGCAGTTCATCGTCCTGCACGGTGGCGGCCCGGCTCTGGCTGCCGGTCACGTCGAGCCCGTGGCCATGGCGCGCGACGATGCGGTTGAGCTCGGCCAGCGCCTCGATCTGGTCGACGATGACCTTGCGCATCTGCGCGGCGCCTTCGGCGGTCTCCTGCGGGATTTCGAACACGCCGCGGCGCAGTTCGGCGCGCGTCGCCTCCAGCTCGTTCTGCATCTCCGTCGCCATCTGACGCATGCTGTGCACGATCGAGGTGAAGCGCTCGGCCGATTGCCGGAACAGCGTGTCCACCTCCTCGGTGTTCTGCTGGTAGATGTCGTTGAGCGCCTCGGCCGTCAGGCGGCGTTCTTCCTCGGCGGTCCGGCGCACGGTCTCGAACTGGCTCGCGATGCTGGCGGAGCCTGCGCTCGCCGTTTCCGCAACGATGCGGGCGACGTCGCGGGCGCGCTCTTCGGCCGCCGCCAGCGATTCATCAAGCAGCGAGGAGAAGCGCGACAGGCGCTGATCGAAATCGCTGGTGCGCTGGTCGATGACGGTCACGAGCGATTGCAGCGCGGCGGTGCGTTCGGCAACCGTGCTGTTGGCGTTGGCGTTGCTCTGTTCGAGCTGCTGCGCCGCCTGCGCAAGCGCCTGGCCATGGGCATCGAACTGCGTCGCGAGGCCGCCGAGATCTTCCAGCGTCTTCGCGGTCTTGGTCGCGAAGGCCGACAGTTGACCGTCGAGCGTTTCCGACGCCGCGCCGTTGCGGGCGGTGACATCGTTCATCGTGGTGACGAATTCGGCGACGCGCGTCACCAGCGCACGCTCCAGCGAGTTGAGGTTCTCGTGGGCGCCGGTCAGCACTTCCTGCAGCAGGATGTTGCCTTCGCGCAGGCGCTCGAACAGCGCCACCGTATCGGTGCGCAGGATCTTGCTGGTCTCCTGCATCTCGGTGACGGCCGCGCTTGCCACCTGCCGCGACTGCTCGATTGCCGCGCGTGAGCTGTGCTCGATGTCCTTGAGCGACTTGTTGACGGCGTTGGTCGCCACCTCGCCCGCGGTGTTGATCATGCGCGCGAGGTCGGACGAGTTGCTCATCATCGACTGCGTGAAGGCGAACGCCTTGCCCTCGATCGACTTGAGCGCCTCGTCGGTCACGCGGCTGATATCGGTGGTGATCTGGCCGGTGCGGTTGTTGAGTGCGTTGACCAGCACGCCGTTCTTCTCGTCCACGAGGCGGGCGAGCTGTTCGGCATGGGCCTGCGCGTGGCTGACCATCTGCTGCGAGCGGTCGGTGATCGCGCTGCCGAGATTCTCGGCGGCGGCGACCGTCGTACGCTCGATGTCGCCGGCGGTGGTCTTGATCTGCGTCGTGACGTCGCTGGAGGTGGCGAGCAGGGTGCTCTGCGCCTCGCGCGCGCTCGTCTGGATCGCTTCGGCGGATGCGCTGGAGGTCGAGGCGAGCGTCTCCGCAACGTCCGTCGCGACTGTGCTGATACGCGACACGGCGTCGCTGGAGGCGGCCGCGAGCGTTTCGTTGGCAAGCCGCGCGCTGGTCTGGATGGCCTCGGCCACCGTCGCCGAAGCGGCGCTGAGGGTGCGCTCCACCTCCGTCGAGATGGTCCTGATCTCGGCCACGATGCCGGTGGAATCTCCGGACAGCGTATGATGGAGCGTTTCGACCAGCCCCTGCACCTGCGAGACGGCGGTGGTGGTGCCGTTGACCAGCCATTCCTGCGCCTGGCGGACGCCGGTCTGCAACGTCTGGGTGCTGTTCGCCGTGGCGGAGCTCATCATCCGCTCGGCCTCGGTCGAAGCGTCGCGGATCTGCGCCGCGGTGTCGCTGGTGCCCGCGAGCAGCGCGGACTGCGCCTCGCGTGCGGCCGACAGCAGCGTCGCGGCCGTCGTGGTCGCCGCCGCCGCGAGCGTGCGTTCGACATCCGCGGTGAGCGACTTGATCTGGTCGGCGGTTTGCGTCGAGGCGGCAAGAAGGGCGGCTTGCGCGCCTTCGGTGCCGTTCGACAGCGCATAGGTCGCGCTCGAGCCCAGCGTCGACAGCGCCTGCTCGATCTCGCCCGACAGCGCCCTGACGCGATCGGCGGTCTCGGTGGAGACCGACAGCAATGCGGCATGCGCCTCGCGTGCGCTGGAGACGATGGAGGAGGCCGTATCGGATCCGAGCGCGGTCAGCGTGCGCTCGACATCCATGGTGGCGTTGCGCAACTGCGTTCCGACAGCTTCGGAGGTTGCAAGCAGCGACTGCTGCGCATTGCGCGCGCCGACCTCGATCGACTCGCCGGCGCTGGCGATGAGCCCGGACAGCGTCGTATTCGCGCTGTCGACGTTACCCTTGATGGCGAGCGACAATTCTTCGGCGCGGGCCACCAGCAGATCGCTGGCCTGCCGCCCGCTCATTTCCATGCGGCCGGTGACCGCGTCGATGCGCGAGCCGAGCAGGTCTTCGAACTGCGCCACGCGCGCATGGATGTCGGAGGCCACCGCCTCGGCGCGGGTGCCGAGATTGTCGTGCATCTGCTGGAAGCGCGCATTGACGGTATTGCTGAACGCGGTGCTGCGGTCGTCGATGGTGCGGGCGACGTCCGCGATGCGCTGATCGACGGCAACAATCCGCTGATCGACGGCGGCGACCGCCTGGGCCGTGCCCTCGGTAAGTGACGAGGTCAGCGTTGCAAGCCGGGTGTCGAGCGTGTCGACGACGTTGTTCGCGCCCTGCGCCATGGCGCTGTTGAGCGCGGACAGACGCATGTCGATGTCGCCGACGATCTTCGTCGCGCCGTCGGTGAGGGACGAGTTGAAGGCCGCGAAGCGCGCGTCGAGCGTGCCGGTGATCGAGCTTGCGTTGGCGGCGAACACGGTCTCGAACGTCCGCAGGCGCGCGCCGACGCTATCGTCGAAGGTTGCGATCTTGCCGTCGAGCGTCGTGCTGAGATCGGCGACGCGGGCCTCGATCGCGCTCTGGAACTGGGTGAGGCGCTGGTCCAGAGTATGGCTGATGGCGCCGCCGCTCGAGGTCACGCGGGCGTCGAAGTTGTCGACATAGCCCTTGAGGCTGTCGGTGATCGTCTGCGTGCGTTCGCCGAGCCGTTCGACGATTTCGCCGCCGAAGCCGCGCACGGTGTGGTCGAATTCGGCGATATGGCGGGTGATCAGCGCGCCGAGTGCATTGCTGTCGCGCGAGAAACGTTCGGCAAGTTCGGCGCCCTGCGCCTTGATCAGGCTGTCGAAGCTCGAAATCCGCTCCTCCAGCGTTTCGTTCACCGCATCCGCCTGGATGGCGATCCGGTCGATCAGCGTGTTGACGGTGACGTCGACCGTTTCGGTCGCCTTGTCGCCGCTCATCAGCATGCGATCGGCCAGGCGGTGGCCGGCGTCGTCGATGCGGGCGGAGAGATCGTGTCCGCGTAGCTCCAGCTCAAGCAGAAGCGATTCGCCGCTGGTCTTGAGCGCATCGTGAACCTGCTCGGTCCGGTCGGTGATGCTGTCGACGATAACGGCGGAACGCTGCTCGAACTCGCTGGTGACGCGCTCGATCCGGTCGGCGAGCATATCGTGCACGCGTTCGGCGAGATCGACGAACTCGTCGTGAACGTGGCCGGTCTTGAAGTTGAGGCTGCTGGTCAGCCGCTCGCTGGCGTCGAGCACCGCGCGGGTCGTCTCGGTGCTTGCTTCTTCGAGGCGGTCGAGCAGGTCGCCGCCGCGTTCGCCGAGCGCGAGGATCATGTTGTCGCCGGCGCTGCCGAGCGCGCGGGTAATGTGCTCGCCGCGCTCCTCCAGAGCATGCGTGATGCTCTTTGCGACCTCATCGACGCGCGAGGCGATGGCGTCGGAAATCAGCGCGATGTCGTGGCGGAGGTCGATCTGCACGCCGGAAATGGCGCTGCGCACCTGCTCGGCCTGGCCGACGAGGTTGTCGCGCTGATGGGCGATGTCCTGCAACAGCGCGCGGATGCGTACTTCGTTGTCGCCATAGGCGCGCTCCAGCGCCGACACTTCGTTCGTCACGAGCGATTCCAGTTCGCCCGCGCGTGCGATGGCGCGTTCGATGCCATCGCCCATGGCGGCGACTTCGCGGCGGATCGCCTGACCCACCGTCACCATGGAATCGCCTGCGGTCGTCTCCGGCTCGGAGAACCGGATCGCGGCCTGGGCCATCGCCTGGGCGATCATCGTCAGTTCCTGGCCGCGGCCGACAAGCCCGGCGACGAAATAGAACAGCAGGATGGGCGCGCAGAACAGCGCCACCAGGCCGGTCAACGCCAGCAGGCCGCCGTTCTGTCCGACGACGGCCTGAAGCGAGGGCAAAAAGCTGTAGGTCAGCAATGCGCCGCCGATCAGCCAGATCGCGGCGAAGATCGTCGCCAGCGTATAGGTGTTGCGGCTGTTGCGCCCGCGCTGCAGCGCCTGCAGGATTTCGCCGATGGTGGCGCGGTCGTCATTGGCGGCGCGCTGGGTGAAAGCAGGCGGTTCCGGCGGCGGAAACAGCGGCGTCTCGGCGTGGGTCTCGAAATCGGCGGCGGCGCCCGGAGCGGCGAGCGGCGCTTCATGGGGGAAGGAGAGAGAATCCTCGGCCACGCGGTCGCGGGCGTGGACCTCACCCGGATTCAGAGCTTCCTGAATGGCGGCGAGCGCATCTTCAGTGGGGTCTTTGACCTTCTTGGGTGTGTTCGCCATGTCAGTTTACGCCCTCGTTTACACGCATCGGGGGTGCCGCACGGCCACACGGAGGATCGTCCGATCCACCGGCCCGGAAGCATACCCGCGCGCGCCTGCGCCGGGTCTCCCCACCGTGTGGCTTGTCCCCTACTTCTCCAAACATCCTATTGGCTTGATGGCTCGAATGAAACGGTCATGATTAACACAAATTTAATCATCGTTAACGCGGCGGCGTTCGCGGCCCGTCGTGCGGACTGTTCCAGCCGGGCACGCAACGCATCCGGGGTTCATCGTGGCAAAATTGTGTTAAATCGACGGCAAAAACCGGCAACGCACCGTTAACCAATTCCGTGATTGTCTGGCTGCCGCCGGATGTCCGGTGGACGCGGGGAGTGACCGTGATCGAGACCTCTCAGCCGGAATGGATCGCGTGGATGCCTTCGCCGCCGCTTGTGCCCGACGACTCACCGCTGGATACCGAGCATCTGGCGCGCATGACGCTCGGCGAACGCAGCCTTGAGCGCGAGGTGCTGGCGATGTTCGCGGAGCAGGCCCTGACAGTGTCGCGCCGGCTCGCGGCGCAACCTCCGGACAGCGCCATGCTCGCGCATACCCTTAAAGGCTCGGCGCGCGCGATCGGTGCTTTCGCTGTTGCGGACGCCGCCGAGGCGCTGGAGCGGGCGCTCCAGGACGGGGACGGGATTCGCGCCGCGCTGGCCCGGCTCGACCGCCGCGTCAGCGAGGCGCGCGCTGTCATCGAGACGCTGCTCGGCAGAACCTGACACGACTTGCAGGACCGATCGTCCAAACCCGGATTCCAGCGGCTTTGATGGTTTTGAAGCTGGCGCGGGGGGGAGTGAGCCGGTATAGGACAGCCCAAGTTGTTTTCCCGCAAGACGAGCAAAAATGGTCAAGATTAACTTTGTCGATCACAAGGGTGAAACCCGCACCGTTGATGTCGATGCCGGCGCGACGGTGATGGAGGCGGCGATCCGCAACGCCATCCCTGGCATCGAAGCCGAATGCGGCGGGGCCTGCGCGTGCGCGACCTGCCACGTCTATGTCGACGAAGCCTGGCGCGAGAAAGTGGGCGATCCGACGCCGATGGAAGAGGACATGCTGGATTTCGGCTACGACGTGCGGCCGAACTCGCGCCTCTCGTGCCAGATCAAGATCGTGGAAGAGCTGGACGGCCTCGTGGTCGCTACCCCCGAACGCCAGGCCTGAGACGAACCGCGGCCGCTAGCTCGCCGCGGTTTCCCGCAGCACCCATCGCTGGAAATTGTCGATCAGCGTGTCCGGCAGCGGCACCGGCTTGCGGCTGGTCCGATCGACCAGCACCGTGGTGGCGAAAGCGGAGGCGACGCAGCGGCCGCCGGAAAATACCGCCTGTCTGAATGTAACCGATGTTCGCCCCAGCCGTTCGACCCCGAGCCCGAGTTCGATCGTGCCCGGCCAATGCAGTTCGGCGCGGAAGTGGATGTCGAGCCGCACCAGCACCCAGGATACGCCTGGCGCGGACAGGCCCAAAGCCGGGTCGCGAACCAGCCCGACGCGACTGGTCTCGAAATAGACCGCATAGGTCGTATTGTTGACGTGGTTGTTGGGATCGAGATCGGCGAACCGCACATTATCGGTCATGCGGTGGGGAAAATCGGCGAGTTGAAGAAAATCGCGCGGTGCGGCGTCGGTCACGGGCAGTCTCCAGGTTGGCCTGCGCGCTTAACCGCATCGCGGCGCGGTTGACAAGATTTTTGCGGTCGCCGCGGGCCGCGCATTTCGCTCTTTCCCGATCGCCGCGTGTTGGCTAGACAGGAATGACGGACCTTTCGGCCTTCAACCAATAGCGAAAACGCCATGTCAGAGCCGGCCATGTCAGAACCCATCCAGACCGATGTGCTGATCGTGGGAGCCGGCCCCTGCGGTCTGTTCGCGGTGTTCGAACTCGGC
>JBEBWH010000093.1:0-10002 GCA_040392305.1 Bradyrhizobium sp.
GCGGAAGCAGTCGAACAGAATGCCGATGACGGCGAGCCGGCTCCCGCCATCGCAACGACCGCAGCCGATGAGACGATCTCCGAGCTCGACGAGCAGGCAGCCGCCGGCCAGGACGACCATCAGGACAACGGCGCAGCCCGTGATGCCGTCGCGGCCGATGGCGGCGACGACGACGGTCATGACCATGACGACGATCACGGCGACGACCACGAGGATCACGACAACGGCGACGATGCCGAGGACGACAATGGCGAGGACTCCGAGGACGATCATGTGGAGTCCGTCGGCGGCGACGACGTGCTGGAGGAAGTGCCGGAGCGCGCCTTCCGCCCGCGCCGCCAGTACAAGATTCAGGAAGTCATCAAGCGCCGCCAGGTGATGCTGGTGCAGGTGGTCAAGGAAGAGCGCGGCAACAAAGGCGCGGCGCTGACCACCTATCTCTCGCTCGCCGGCCGCTATGCCGTACTGATGCCGAACACCGCGCGCGGGGGCGGCATCAGCCGCAAGATCACGTCGTCGCAGGATCGCTCGCGGCTGAAGGACATCGTGCAGGATCTCGACGTGCCGGAAGGCATGGGCGTCATCCTGCGCACCGCAGGCGCGGCCCGCACCAAGCCCGAGATCAAGCGCGACTTCGAATATCTGCTGCGCATGTGGGAGACGGTGCGCGACACCACGCTCAACTCGCAGGCGCCGACGCTGGTCTACGAGGAAGGCTCGCTGATCAAGCGCTCGCTGCGCGACCTCTACAACAAGGACATCGACGACATTTTCGTGTCCGGCGAGGCCGGCTATCGCGAAGCCCGCGACTTCATGAAAATGTTGATGCCGTCGAACGTCCGCGCGGTGAAGCTGTATCACGACAATCAGCCGCTGTTCTCGCGCATGGGCGTGGAGAGCCAGCTCGACGCGATGTTCTCGCCGACGGTGCAGCTGCGTTCGGGCGGCTACCTCGTCATCAACCAGACCGAGGCGCTGGTTGCGATCGACGTCAACTCCGGCCGCTCGACCCGCGAGCACCATATCGAGGACACCGCGCTCAAGACCAATCTTGAGGCCGCCGAAGAGGTGGCGCGGCAATTGCGGCTGCGCGACCTTGCCGGCCTGATCGTCATCGACTTCATCGATATGGACGAGAAGCGCAACAACCGCGCGGTCGAACGCAAGATCGCCGATTGCCTCAAGCAGGATCGCGCCCGCATTCAGATCGGCCGTATCTCGCATTTCGGCCTGCTGGAGATGTCGCGCCAGCGCATCCGCGCCAGCATGCTGGAAAGCTCGACGGAGCCCTGCCCGCATTGCGGCGGCACCGGCCACCTGCGTTCGGTCTCCTCCGTCGCGCTGCAACTGCTGCGCGGGCTGGAAGAAGTGCTGATGAAAGGCGCGACGCACAATCTCGTGGTACGAACCCGGACCGACGTCGCGCTTTACGTCCTCAATCACAAGCGCGGCCATCTGCACGACCTCGAAAGCGCCTTCAAGGTCGCGATCTCGATCATGGCGGATGCATCCGTGAATGGTCAGCAGTCATTCGCAATCGACCGCTCCGAGCAGGTCCATACGCTGGAGGCCGCCAAGGCCCTGCTTACGGCGCGCGCCGCCGCATCCGCCGCCATCCCTGACGAGGCGGCCGACGATTACGACGCCGAAGAGTTCGAGCAGGAGTTCGACAACGGTGGGGATGAGGCGCACGAGGCCCATGCCGCCTCGGACGACGATGCCTCCGATACCGACGGCGAAGGCCGCCGTCGCCGCCGCCGCCGCCGTCGTCGCGGCGGACGTGGCTCCGAGGGGCGCGACGAAGCGCACGAGGCCTCCCATGACGGAGCCAGTGACGGAACCAGCGGCGAGGACGCCGTCGCGGTCGCCGACGCGGAGGCCGTCAGCAGCGACGACGCCGACGAAGAGGGCGCCGAAGCATCGCGCGATGCCGAACGCGACTCCGATCACGAGGACAACGGCGAGCGCCGCCCGCGCAGGCGCGGCCGTCGCGGTGGCCGCCGCCGCCGCAACGAAGGCGAGCCCGGATCGATCGCCGCGATCACCGACGATCTGCATCCGCCGTCCGAGTCGGAGTCCGTTTCTGCGGCGTTTGATCTGGACGCCTCGTCACCTGCAGCAACCGATGCGGTGGAGCCTGCCGGAGAGCCATCCGAACCGCCCGCGCCGATCGCCGCGCCGGAGCCCGCAACACCAGCGGCGGCCCAAGAAACCGCCACGGAGGAATCCCGGCCGCGCCGCTCGACCGTGCGCGAGAAGGTCGTCTTTCCGAGCGAGCCGGCTGAGACGGTGACGCCGCAGGCCGCCGAGGCAACGCCGGCCGAGGCGGAGCCCGCGGCTGAAGCGTCCGCGCAGGAGACGCCTCCTGCACCGGCGGCCGAGCCGCAGCCCGAGCCAGCCGTCGAGACGCCGGCAACTCCGCGCCGGGCCGGCTGGTGGTCACGCCGGTTTGGCGGCGCGTAACCCGCCCGAGTAAAATACAGCAAAGGCCGGCGCATCCCGCCGGCCTTTGTATTTGATCCCTCAGATCAGCGTGCGCTCTGTCGCGCTCCGGCGAGCCGGTCCAGCACGGGCAATAGCGCCGCCCCCAGCAACGATTTGACCACCGCGCCGGCGACAAACGGTGCGACGCCGATCCGCCAGGCCTTTTCCGCACCGAGGCCAATGCCATAGGCAAGCCAGAGGTGCCCCAGCGCGAGGATGACAATGTGGGCCGCCGTCATGACCGCGAGCATCCGCCAGAAGCTGCGGTCCCAGCCATAAGCGCCAGCGCGGCCCGTGAACGTCGCGGCAACGACAAAGCCCGCCAGAAATCCAGCGGTCGGACCTTTCAGATAGGCCAGCCCGCCGGCCGAGCCCGCAAACACCGGCAACCCGATGGCCCCTGCCGTGATGTACAGAAGAACGGTGATCACGCCGAGCCGCACGCCATAGGCTGCCGCGATCAGCAGAACGGCGAGCGTCTGCATGGTCATCGGCACCATCGGCAGGGCGACGTGAACGCGCGCCGACACGGCGATGAGCACGATGCCCGCCACGACCAGCACGACGTTTCTGAGCCAGCCGGTTGCACGCTCCTGTCGCGGCCAGGCCCGATCGATCATGATTTCCGGCATCGCGTTTCCTTCTGCAGCGAGGCATGCAGGGCCGCGCCGCCGGCATCCGTCAGCGCAGCCATTTGATCAGCCGCTGGACGACCTCGCGCATGTCCTCGGTGGAACGCGCATAGGAAAATCGGATGAAGGAACGTCCGTGGACGGGATCGAAGTCGACGCCGGACGTCGCCGCGACATGCGTCTCCTCCAGCATCTTGCGGGCGAAGGCCAGGCTGTCGTCGGTGAAGCGCGAGACATCGGCATAGAGATAGAACGCGCCATCCGCCGGAAGGAAACGATCGAGGCCGGCGCGCGGCAGCCCTTCGATCAGAATGTCGCGGTTCACCGCGTAGCTTCGTTTGACGGCCTCCATTTCCTCGCTTCCGTCAAAGGCGGCCTCGGCGGCGACCTGCGACAGCGTCGGCACGGAAATCGCGAGATTTTGCTGCAAGCGCTCGATCGGCCGCACCAGCGCCTTCGGCGCAACGATCCAGCCGACGCGCCAGCCCGTCATGCAGAAATATTTCGAGAACGAATTGATGATCAGCGCATCCGGCGAAAGCTCCGCCGCCGTCACCGCGGGAAACGCGTAATCGAGCCCGTGATAGATCTCGTCCGAGATGAAGCCGATGCCGGCGTCCTGCGCCGCCGTGATCAGGCTCGCCAACGCCTCGCGCGACATCATGGTGCCGGTCGGATTGGCCGGGCTGCCCACCAGCACACCCTTGAGCGGAGTGTTGCGATGCGCCGCCAGCAGCGCCTCGCCCGTCAACGCGTGCCGCGTCTCGGGCTTCGTCTCGATCAGCACCGGCTCGCAGCCGAGCGCGGTGAGAATATGCCGGTACGGCGGATAGCCCGGCACCGTCACCGCTACGCGATCGCCGGGCTCGAACATCGCGAGAAAGGCAAGGATAAAAGCGCCGGACGAGCCGGTGGTGACGATCACCTGCTCGGGATCGACGGCGCAGCGATAGGCATCCCGATAGTGCCGCGCGATGCGCTCGCGCAGCGAAGGAATGCCGAGCGCCGCGGTGTAGTCGATCCGGCCGGTGTCGAGCGCGGCCTTGGCGGCGGCGATCGCCGTGCGCGGTGCCGGCGCTTCGGGCTGGCCCACTTCCATATGGATGACGCGCCCGCCGGCGGCCTCGATGCGGGCGGCGGCAGCCATCACGTCCATCACCATGAAGGGGGGAACATTGCTCCGACGGGAGGGAGCGAGGATGGATCGCGCGCGATCCAGGCGTATCGCATCGGACATGAAAATCGACTATCCAAGGTTAGGCGCGGTGTCGCCGCGCCGTGCTGTTGCCTTATTCCGCCGCTTGTTACCACATCTTGTCCGGAGTGTGCTTGCCCGTGGACTGCAACCGATCCTTGCCGAATGTGATGCGCCGCTTCAGCCGCCCGGCCCGCAGCCGCGCGATCGGCCGCCTTGCCCTCAGCGCCATGGCCGCCTTGATCGCGGTCGCCCCCGTCGCACAGGCGCAGCAGAGCCAGAACAAGGGCCTGCCGGTGTTGCGCGACACCGAGATCGAGCAACTGTTGCGTGACTACAGCATGCCGATCCTGCGGGCGGCGGGTCTGGCCAAGCAGAACATCCAGATCGTCATCATCAACAGTTCCGCCTTCAACGCCTTCGTCGCCGACGGTCGTCGCATCTTCATCAATTCGGGCGCGCTGTCGCAGTCCAAGACGCCCAATCAGGTGATCGGCGTGCTGGCGCACGAGGCCGGCCACATCGCAGGCGGCCACTTGTCGAAAATGCGCGAGCAGATGTCGCGCGCGCAGACGCAGATGATCGTCGCCATGCTGCTCGGTGCGGGCGCGCTCGCCGCCGGCGCCAGCAGCGGCAGCCGCGGCGCAGGTCAGGCCGGCATGGCCGCGATCAGCGCGCCGCAGGAGGTGATTCGCCGCACGCTTCTGTCCTATGTGCGGCAGCAGGAGGAAAACGCCGATCGCGCCGGCGTCAAATTCCTCAATGCCACCGGGCAATCGGCCAAGGGCATGTACGAAACGTTCAGGCGCTTCGTGGACGAAGGGCTGTTCGCTTCGCACGGCGCCGACCCCTATGTGCAGACGCATCCGATGGCGGCCGAACGCGTCGCCGCGCTGGAGCGCGTTGCGCAGTCGAGCCCGAACTGGAACAAGACCGACCCGCCCGCGCTTCAGCATCGCCACGACATGATGCGCGCCAAGATCGCCGGCTTCATCCAGCGTCCGGACGCCGTCCGCCGGCTCTATCCGCCATCCGACCAGAGCCTGCCGGCGCAATACGCGCGATCGATCTCGACCTATCGTCACGGCGACTTGCGCATGGCGATCGCGATGATCGACGCCATGATCCGGGCCGAACCGGCCAATCCGTATTTCCATGAGCTGAAGGGACAGGCGCTGCTCGAGGCAGGCCGGCCGGCCGAAGCCGTTCCGCCCTTGCGCCGGGCGTCGCAGCTCTCCAATCGCGCGCCGCTCATTGAAATGTTACTTGGGCAGGCCCTCGTCGCGTCCGATAATAAAGCATATGCGGATGAAGCGATCGCGATTCTCCGGGCCGCCTTGATGCGGGAGCCCGAGGCGCCGATGGGTTACACCCAGCTTGCGATGGCTCACAGCCGCAAAGGAAACTACGCCGAAGCCGACCTCGCATCCGCGCAGGCGGCTTATTTGCGAGGTGACAACAAGACCGCGCGGGATCTCGCCACGCGAGCTAAATCACGCTTCGCGGTCGGATCTCCGGGCTGGGTCAGGGCCGACGACATCGTCAGCGCCAAGCCCCCGCCGGGTCGAAACAACTGATGCATCCCCCGCTCCCTCCATCGGGTGACGCCATCGCCCGTCTCAAAGGATGAATTCCATGCTTCCGCTTCGCCTGCTCGCTCCTGCCGCCGTCGCCCTCATGCTATGCGGCGCTCCTTCGATCGCAACGGCGCAGAGCTTCTCCGACGGCCAGCGTGGCGAAATCGAGGGCATCATCAAGAACTATCTGCTGGCGCATCCCGAAATCCTTGAAGATATGTCGGCCGAACTGAGCAAGCGGCAAGCGGCGGTCGAGAAGGTCCGCCAGGCCGAGAGCGTCAAGAAATACTCGGAACTGATCTTCAATTCGCCGCGCGGCGTCGTGGTCGGAAACAAGGACGGCGACGTCACCTTCGTCGAGTTCTTCGACTACAATTGCGGCTACTGCAAACAGGCGATGGCCGACATGATGAAGCTGATGAAAGCCGACCCGAAACTGCGGGTCGTGCTGAAGGAGTTCCCCGTGCTCGGCGAGGCCTCCGTCGAGGCCGCGCAGGTGGCGGTGGCGGTGCGCATGCAGGATGCGACCGGAAAGAAGTATCTCGATTTTCACCAGCGGCTGATGAGCGGCCGCGGTCAGGCCAACCGGGCGCGCGCGCTTGCCGCCGCGAAGGAGGCCGGGCTCGATATGGCGCGGATCGAGAAGGACATGGTCAGCCCGGAGGTTCGCGAAACGCTCCAGGAGAGCCTCGCATTGTCGCAGGAGATGGGCATCAACGGCACCCCGAGCTATGTCGTCGGCGACAAGGTGATGGTCGGCGCGGTCGGTTTCGACCGACTGAAGCAGGCGATTTCGGAAGCGCGCTGCGGCAAGAGCACCTGCTGATCGGCTACAGCTTCACACCAGGTCAAATCAACATTCCGACATAAAAACGGATACTTAAGGCTATCAATATAAAGTTTTCTGTTAAAAACCGCTCTCAGGTTGCCGTGCAGATTTCGACGGCTTCCCCTCAACGGTAAGGTTACCTATAACGCCATGCAGCGGCTGCGTCGGAGCAGCCGCTGCCGATGGATGTTCGATGGCAAACGTTATTCTTGTGCTCAACGGCCCGAATTTGAATCTGCTCGGAACCCGTGAGCCGGACACCTATGGCCGCGCCACGCTGGCGGATGTCGAAGCGCTCTGTCGCGACGCCGCTGCGGCTTTCGGCCTGACCGCCGACTGCCGCCAGTCCAACCACGAGGGCGAACTGATCGACGCCATCCACGAGGCGGGAAAGAACCGGTTCGCCGGAATCGTACTCAACGCCGGAGCCTATACCCACACCTCGATCGCGCTGCACGATGCCCTGAAGGCCGTCGCGGTGCCGACGATCGAGGTGCATATCAGCAACATCTTCGCGCGCGAGGATTTCCGCCACCATTCGTATGTCGCCAAGGCCGCCGTCGCGAGCCTTTGCGGCTTCGGCATCGACGGCTACCGCCTCGCGATCAGCGGGCTGGCGGCTAAAATCGATGCTAAAGCAACTTCCTGACATCAAACCTTCAAGAAAGAATTCGGATCACCAGCATGGCCGGCAAGCCGCAAGACCCTTCCGCAGCGGACGCAACCCCGTCGCCCACCACCGACCGCGATCTCATTCGGGAACTGGCGCAGGCGCTGGATGAATCGAACTTGACCGAGATCGAGATCGAGCGCACCGGCTTCAGGCTCCGCATCGCCCGCAATGTCACGATCGCGGCCGCACCGCTTGCCGGAGCGCCGCAGATGGTGGCATCGGCGCCAACGCCGTCGCCGAGCACCGCCGCAGCGGTGACGGATTATTCCAAGCATCCGGGCGCGGTGCCCTCGCCCATGGTCGGCACCGCCTATTGGGCTCCGGCGCCGGGCGCAAAGCCCTTCGTCGAGGTCGGCTCCAGCGTGAAGGCGGGCGAGACCATCCTCATCATCGAAGCGATGAAGACGATGAATCAGATCCCCTCGCCGCGCGACGGCACCGTGAAGCAGATCCTCGTCGAAGACGGTCAGCCGGTCGAGTTCGGCGAACCGCTCGTCATCATCGAATAGCGCGGCGGGACGCCAGCCGATGTTCGATAAAATCCTGATAGCCAACCGCGGCGAGATCGCGCTGCGCGTGCTGCGCGCATGCAAGGAGCTTGGCATCGCCACCGTCGCGGTCCACTCCACGGCGGATGCCGACGCCATGCATGTGCGTCTCGCCGACGAGAGCGTCTGCATCGGACCGCCGCCCTCCAAGGACAGCTATCTCAATATCCCGGCGCTGCTCGCCGCCTGCGAGATCACCGGCGCGGATGCGGTCCATCCCGGCTACGGCTTCCTTTCGGAGAATGCGCGCTTCGCCGAAATCCTCGCGGAGCACAATCTGCATTTCATCGGGCCGAAGGCGGAGCATATCCGCCTGATGGGCGACAAGATCGAAGCCAAGCGCACCGCCAAGCGGCTCGGCATCCCTGTCGTGCCCGGCTCCGACGGCGGCGTGTCCCCGGAAGACGATACGCTGACGATCGCTCGCGAGATCGGCTTCCCCGTCCTCATCAAGGCGGCGGCGGGCGGCGGCGGACGCGGCATGAAGGTGGCGCGCACCGAGGCCGACCTCGCGCTTGCGATCACCACCGCCGGTTCGGAAGCGCGCGCGGCGTTCGGCGATCCGTCCGTCTATATGGAAAAATATCTGGAAAAGCCGCGCCACATCGAAATCCAGGTGCTCGGTGACGGCCGTGGCAACGCCATCCATCTGGGCGAGCGCGACTGCTCGCTGCAGCGCCGGCATCAGAAAGTCTGGGAGGAAGGCCCCTCTCCCGCGCTCGATGCGGCGGCGCGAAAGCGCATCGGCGAGATCGTCGCCACAGCCATGAGCGACCTGAAATATCTCGGCGTCGGCACGATCGAATTCCTCTACGAGGACGGCGAATTCTACTTTATCGAGATGAATACCCGCATTCAGGTCGAGCATCCGGTAACGGAGATGATCACCGGCATCGACCTCGTGCTGGAGCAGATCCGCGTCGCCGCCGGCCATGACCTGCCCTGCACCCAGGGCGAGGTGAATTTTCACGGCCATGCTATCGAGTGCCGGATCAATGCCGAAAACCCGGTGACGTTCCGGCCTTCCCCGGGCAAGATCCAGCAGTATCATTCGCCGGGCGGCATGGGTGTGCGCATCGATTCCGCCGTATATCAGGGCTATGTCATTCCGCCCTATTACGACTCGCTGGTCGGTAAGCTGATCGTCCACGGCAAGACCCGCTCGGAATGTTTGATGCGGCTGCGCCGCGCGCTGGACGAGATGGTCGTGGACGGCGTCGAGACCACCCTGCCGCTGTTCCGGGCCTTGGTGCGGGAATCCGCCATCATCGACGGCGACTATCACATCCACTGGCTGGAGCAGTATCTCGACCACGGCGCTCCGGCTGCATGATCGATGATCTGCGACCTCTGTTCCTGGCGGGAACCAAATGTCGCAGACGGACGTTAGAACCATGACCGACGCGTGCCCCCACGCGCGGTCTTTGTTTTGCGTCGATCAGAAAAAGCCCGTGGTCTGGAGCCATCTTGCTGAATTCCCGCCGCCGATTCTCCTGGCAGACCGTCCTGCTGCTTGCCGGACTTCTCGTCCTGATCGTGATCAGCACGGCGTCGGTTTACTTCGTCAATCGCGCGCGCAGCGACGCCGGTTGGGTCACTCATAGCATCGAAGTCACCAACCAGATTTCCAGGCTGCTGCTGCAGGTGCGCCGTGCGGAAAGCTCCGAGCGCGGCTTTCTCCTCACCGAGGAGGACATCTTCGCCAGTGACTTCGAAACCGCATCGGCCGCCATCGCGCCCGCGCTCGACCGGCTCGGCGAGCTGACGCAGGACAATCCGGTTCAGGCCCGCATCCTGGCCGACATGACGCCGCTCATCAACAAACGGATCGAGAGCTATCAGTCGATTATCGGCCTGGTCCGCTCTCAGCGGACCGAAGACGCCATTTCGGCCGTGCGCGAGGGCCTGGGCCGCAGCGACATCGTCCGCCTCAACAGTCTGGCCGACCTGATGCTGGCCGAGGAAAATCGGCTGCTCAACGAGCGCTCGATCGCAGCCGATCGCAGCCAACTGCTGGCGGTCGTGATCACCATTGTCGGATCGCTGCTGGTCATCGCGCTGACG
>JBEBWH010000094.1:0-9993 GCA_040392305.1 Bradyrhizobium sp.
CGCGGCATGAGCGCCTACGAGATGATGCTGTCGGAGAGCCAGGAGCGCATGCTCATGGTGCTCAAGCCCGAGAAGGAAGCGGAGGCGGAGGCCATCTTCCGCAAGTGGGGGCTCGATTTCGCTATCGTCGGCCGCACCACCCCGAGCAAGCGTTTTGTGGTCAGGCATGGCGGCGACGTCATGGCCGATCTGCCGATCAAGGAACTGGGCGACGAAGCGCCGCTCTACGATCGTCCTCATACCGCGACGCCTGCGCGCCCGGTGTTGCACGCGCGCGAAATCGAGGCGCCGATGGCGGTGGGCGAGGCGCTGGAAAAGCTGATCGGTTCGCCTGAACTGTGCTCGCGGCGCTGGGTGTGGGAGCAGTACGACCATCTGATCGGCGGCAATACCGCGCAGCGTCCCGGCGGCGATGCCGCGGTGGTGCGCGTCGAGGATGGCCCGAAGGGCCTCGCGCTGACCGTTGACGTCACGCCGCGCTACTGCGAGGCCGATCCTTATCAAGGCGGCAAGCAGGCGGTGGCCGAAGCCTGGCGCAACATCACGGCGGTCGGTGGTAAGCCGCTCGCGATCACCGACAACCTCAATTTCGGCAATCCGGAACGGCCGGAGATCATGGGGCAGTTCGTCGGCTGTCTGCGCGGCATCTCGGAGGCCTGCACGGCGCTCGACTTCCCCGTGGTGAGCGGCAACGTCTCGCTCTACAACGAAACCAACGGGCGCGGCATTTTGCCGACGCCCTCCATCGGTGGCGTCGGACTGCTGGACGATTTCACCAAGTCGGCGACGCTGGCCTTCAAGGCGGCCGGCGAAGCGATTCTGCTGATCGGCGACACGCAGGGCTGGCTCGGCCAGTCGGTCTATCTGCGCGACCTCTGCGACCGCGAAGAGGGCGCGCCGCCGCCGGTCGATCTCGCCGCCGAGCGCCGCAACGGCGACGCGGTGCGCGGCATGATCCATGGCGGCACCGCAACCGCGGTGCACGATCTTGCCGACGGCGGCTTGCTGGTGGCTCTCGCGGAAATGGCCATGGCGAGCGGCATCGGCGCGGTGCTTGATGCCCCCCCGGCAGCGCTCGTGCCGCATGCCTGGTGGTTCGGCGAAGATCAGGCGCGTTACCTCGTCACCGTGCCCGACAGCCATCTGCTTGGCGTGTTGACCAAACTGAAGGCCGTTGAGGTCCCGGTGGCCCAGATCGGCAGGACCGGCGGCGACGCCATCGCAATCGCAGGTGAGAAGCCGGTCGCGATCGCTGCGCTCAGGCAGCGCTTTGAAAGCTGGCTGCCCGACTACATGGCCGGGAAGGCTTAAAGCACCCGATGCGCGCCGGGAATCTTCCGTAGCGCCGCCGTGGTCGCCCAACTCAGCGGCAGCGCGATCGCGAAAACGATCAGCGCTTTGACCACGGCCGGCAGTTCGACGTCGAACAGCCAGTATTGCAGCCATAAGACGAAGACATAGTGCACGAGGAAGATGCCGTAGGCCTCGTGCTGCATCGGATCGAGTATGCTGCGGCCGTCGCGCATGTATTTCAGAAAGAAGGCGAGGATCGTGAACATGATTGCGGCGCTGAAAATCACGAACAGCACGCCGTAGCTCGCTTCATACCAGAGCGGCAGCTGGTCGGGGTTCTGCAGCGGGCCGCGCTTGATGGTGATCAGCACCCATAGCAGGCTATACGGCACGAGCGCGAGCAGCGCCCAGGTCGAGACGCGACCTTTCGCGAGTTGGCCATTGGTGCTGAGCAGGCCCTGATCGAGGCTGACCGCGCCGATGCCGGCGCCGATGAAGAAATACGATGCGTAAAGCAGGATGCGACTTGTCTGCACCGAGAACGGGCCGAATTCGAGCCAGTGGTTGGGGCCGAAATAAAGCCGCAGCGGCACATAGGCGACAAGCGTCACCGCGACCAGGACGAGAAACGCCGTCATCGGCTGGCTGAACCCGCGCACCGAGAGCCGGCTGATCGGGGCGAGGATGTTCGGCATCGTCCGGAACAGCACCGCGCCGGTGAAATCCAGCACGAACAGAACCCAGACGAACCACACCGGACCGCTTGGCCAAGGCCCGACGGTCACCGTCTTCCACCAGAACTGTGCGAAGGTCAGGTCGGGCTGCTGGCGCAGCGCGATCGCGTAATAGGCGAGCGGGATCACCGTGAGCGCGGCGACGGCAAAGGGGATGCCGAGCCGCAGCAGGCGGTCGCGGGTGAAAGCCCAGCGCACCCGGCGGGCGAGGCTCGGCCACACGAACAGGCCGGACAGGAAAAAGAACATCGCCATGAAGAAACTGTCATTGGCGAGCACGATTAGATCGAAGCCGAGAAACGCTTTCGGGTCGGTATGGCCGAAATAGGTATAGGCGATCACGGCGTGATGAACGACGACCAGCAGCGTCAGAAAGGTCCGGGTGCGATCGAGCGCGAGATTGCGCGAGGCCCTTGCGGCCGGTTCGTCGGGCGCGGCCTTGTCGGTCGGGTAGGGAATCAAGGTCATTCGCGCAGCCTGTCATGATTCGCCGGACATGGTGCCGCGCGTTGCCGCCGCCGACAAGCACGGACACCGCGGGAGTGTTTAAAGGGAGCCGGCGTCCTCGAAAGTCACTTTATCGGGATAGAAGGCGAGATATCCGGCGATCGCCGCCATTGCGGGAAAGGGCGCCTCATAGGACCATACCGCATTGTCGATTTCGCCGGCAGGCGTGCGGATGCTGTAGTAGCTGGCGTCCCCCTTGTAGGGACAGTGGGTGCGGCGGTCCGTTCGGACCAGCAGCGCCATGTCTGCATCCGCGCGGGGAATGTAGCAGACGGCCGAATAGCTTGCCTCTCTCAGGACCAGCGCTGCGGCGGAATCGGCGACGACGACATCGCCTGCGCGAATACGGATGCGGCGATTGGCGGGTTCGATGGTGATCGGATGGTCGGAGCCAGGAACTTTCATGGCAACCTCGCGCTAAAATCCTATATAGGAGGGCGTCTGCGGAATGTTCCTCCGGATTCGGCGGAATCCGCGACGATCGTTTGAGTCGGATGCGGTTCTGGCGCGGGCAGGATTTGTCGGAGACAAAAGGCCGTGACGCGTCGGCCGGCGACAACAGGTTCGACAGAGGTGGATCACCTCGAGACGGGAGATCGATTGATGCCGATGGATGCGCGGGAGATTGAACGGATGATCAAGGCGGCGCTGCCGGATGCAGAGGTCACCATCCGTGATCTCGCCGGCGATGGCGATCACTATGCCGCGACCGTGCTGTCCGAATCGTTCCGTGGCAAGTCGCGGGTTCAGCAGCATCAGATGGTCTACCAATCGCTGCAGGGGCAGATGGGCGGCGTGCTGCACGCGCTGGCGTTGCAGACCGGCGTTCCGGAAAAGAACGGTTGAGGCTCAGTGCGCGCGGAGAGCGTGCACGGAGAAGGTTGCAGCCTCGTCGGTCCATGAGGCGTGCGGCATCCAGCCGGCGCTGCGGGCAAGCGCGGTGAAGCGCTCCAGGCTGTATTTGTAGCTGTTCTCGGTATGGATGGTTTCGCCGTCGCGAAACGTGATCGTGCGTCCCTTCACGCGCACGCTCTGAGCCTTGCGGCTGACGAGGTGCATTTCGATGCGGTGGCGCTCGCGACTGTAGATGGCGCGATGCCGGAATGCGGACAGATCGAAATTGCCGCCGAGCTCGGAGTTGATCCGCTTGAGCAGATTGAGATCGAACCGCGCGGTCACGCCGGCCGCGTCGTTATAGGCCGCATAGAGAATTTTCTCGTCCTTCTCCAGATCGACGCCGATGATCATCCACGCGCCGTCGCCGAGAATGGAACGGGCCGAGCGCAGGAAATCCGCGGCCTCGTGCGGTTCGAAATTGCCGATGGTCGAGCCGGGGAAGAAGCCGACCCTGGCCATCCCGTGGATCGATGCCGGAAGCGCAAAGGGGCCGGTGAAATCCGCGACCACCGGATGCACGGGCAGGTCGGGGAAGTCTTCCCGCAGTCTGTGCGCCTGTCCGTTGAGGAAGTCGCCGGATATATCGACCGGGACGTAAGCGCCGAAACGGCAGCTCTCAAGCAGCAGCCGCATTTTGGTCGTCGCGCCTGCGCCGAATTCGATCAGTGCTGCGTCGCTCGGAATGAGCGACGCAATTGCCGCGCCACGATCGCGCAAGATACCGAGCTCGGTACGGGTCGGATAGTATTCCGGCGTCCGGGTGATTTGCTCGAACAGGTCCGAGCCCGCCGCATCATAGAAATATTTGGGCGGGAGGCGCTTCGGCTGCGCCGTCAGTCCGGCGATGACGTCGGCGGCGAAGGCCGAAAGCTCCGGCGTGGTGCGATCGATCTTTACCAAAGGGGCGTGATGCGCGCTCATGGTGCTCTCCCTGGGGACGCATGGCGCGCGCCCGCTGCATATCAAAATAAATCAGGTGTTGTAGTCGGCGAGGCGCAGTCCCGAGAACTGCCAGCGGTGATGCGGATAGAAAAAATTACGATAGGTGACGCGGCTATGGCCTTGCGGCGTCGCGAGCGACGACCCGCGCAGCACATACTGATTGACCATGAACTTGCCGTTGTATTCGCCGAGCGCGCCCTCGATCGCGTGAAAGCCGGGATAGGGCGCATAGGCGCTGCGGGTCCATTGCCACACGATGCCGAACGCATCGTCGAGCAGGCCGGCGCGCGCCGCGACTTCCCACTCCATCTCGGTCGGAAGGTGCTGGCCGCGCCAGCGCGCGAAGGCGTCGGCTTCGTAATAGCTGATATGGGATACGGGCGCTGACGGATCGACGGCCTTGAGCCCACCAAGCGTCATCACCTGCCATTGCCCGTCGATTTCGTACCAATGGCCAGGCGCCTGCCAGCCCTCGGCGCTGGCGCGGGCGAACCCGTCCATGAGCCACAGGGTCGGCGTCGCGTAGCCGCCGTCGGCCATGAAATCGAGCCATTCGGCGTTGGTGACGAGATGGCGCGCCATCCTGACCGGCCCGACCAGCGCGCGGTGGGCCGGCTTCTCGTTGTCGAAATGGAAGCTGTCCCCGGTGTGGCCGATGGTCCGGATGCCTTCGGCGATCTCGGCATATCCGCCGTTGCCTTGCGACGATGCCGGCGGCCGCCACGCGGCGTCGTAGGCTGGAAAGACGGGATTCTGCGCGAATGCATGGAGGATGTCGGTCAGCATCAATTCCTGATGCTGCTGCTCGTGGTTGAAGCCCACATCCATCAGCGGGCCGAGGCGGGCCAGAAGCGAGGGGGCTGCGGTTATCAGCAGCCGGGCGACAGCTTCGTCGACATGCTGGCGGTAGGCCGTCACATCGGCGGCGCCGGGGCGGGTCAGCAGCCCGCGCGCGGCGCGGGCGTGCCGTGGCCCGGCGCTGACATAATAGGAGTTGAACAGAAAGGCGTAATCCGGATGGAAGGCGCGATAGCCTTCGAGATGAGGGCCGAGCACGAATTGCTCGAAGAACCAGGTGGTATGCGCCCGGTGCCATTTCGCCGGGCTCGCGTCCGGCATCGACTGGATGACCTGATCCTCGGGCGACAGCGGCGCGGCGCGACGCTCCGTTTCGCCGCGAATGTTCAGAAAGGCGGCCACAAGGTCATCGGCGCACCTGAAAGAGGCGGGCTCGACTGCCGCGTGCGGTGTCGCCAGCATAGGTTCTGTCACGCAATCATCTCCGCTTCTGGAAAGAACGCGCTTGCAGCATCGGGGTTCCGAGGAAATTGTTCCTCGTCAATACTGGTCGGGATCGGTCGACAGTGCAACACGATACCGCCATATGGGGTGCCCACAGGTCAGCATCATTGAAAACAGGGCGAAATCGGCCATGAATTCACTTGGGATGCATCATTTTTCCGGCTAGATATTATATCAAAACAATTGGCTGCCGCCGTCGCGGCGTCGCCCAAAGGACGAGACCATGAGCATTGAGCAATTTATCGCCAACGAAGTGAAGTCGAACGATGTGGTGCTGTTCATGAAGGGCACCCCGCAGGCGCCGATGTGCGGGTTTTCCGCCCAGGTGGTGCAGATCCTCGATCACATCGGCGTTCCCTACAAGGGGCACAACGTTCTCGCCTCCGACGAACTGCGTAATGGAATCAAGACCTTCTCGAGCTGGCCGACCATTCCTCAGTTGTACGTGAAGGGCGAATTCGTCGGCGGGTGCGACATCGTCCGCGAGATGTTCCAGGCCGGCGAACTTCAGTCTCTGTTCACGGACAAGGGCATCCCGCATCATCAAGCGGCTGAATGATCCCTGCCGCGCAATGCCGGGTCGGCCATGCGCGGCTTGAGGTGATCGTCGCCGATATCACGAGCTTACGCCTCGACGCGATCGTCAACGCCGCCAACACCTCGCTGCTTGGCGGCGGCGGTGTCGACGGTGCTATTCACCGCGCCGCCGGGCCGCAACTGCTCGCGGCGTGCCGCGCGCTCGATGGCTGCATGACCGGCGACGCGAAGATCACCGCGGGTTTTCGTCTGCCCGCCCGCCACGTCATTCACGCGGTAGGGCCGGTATGGCGCGGTGGCGGCCATGACGAGGACCGGTTGCTGGCGTCCTGCTATCGCCGCGCGCTCGAGCTGGCGCACGATCATCGGCTCGCATCGATTGCCTTTCCTGCCATTTCGACCGGGGTCTACCGGTTTCCACCGCTGCGGGCCGCCGCCATCGCCGTCGATGCGACCCGCGCGGCGCTGGCATCGGCCCCGTCCATCGAACAGGTGGTGTTCTGCTGTTTCTCAGAGCAGAGCGCTGAGGCGCATATCGGCGCCCTGCAGGCAAATCCCGCTTAGCGCAAACCGGCTCGCGCAAAAAAAGCGTCAAGGAAATAGGGCGAGTGTTTTTCGTGTGCGGCCCGCACACGCCGTTCCTTGTTCTGCGGAACGACTTTTGCAATGCTGGCCGTTCGTGTCCGCATCCGGGAGGGATAGCTGTATGGTGTCTGGAGTTTCGAAGCGTCTGCGCCTGCTGGCCGGAATCGCACTCGGCGCGGCAGCGATGCTGGGGCCGATCGGCTTTTCTCCGGCCTTTGCCAGCGGCGGCTGGAATGTTGCCGAAGGGGCAACGTTCTCGCAAGAGAAGCTGGCGCGCATCGATCGATTCCTGAAGGACGAAATCGCCGGCAAAAAAATTCCAGGCGCGATCCTGCTCATCAGCCAGCGCGGCAAGCCGGTCTATTTTCGCATGTTCGGCGTGCGCGATGTCGCGACGCAGTTGTCGATGACTCGCGATACGATCTTCCGTATCCACTCGATGACGAAGCCCATCACCAGCGTTGCGGCGATGATGCTGATCGACGAAGGCAGGCTCAAGCTCGACGATCCCGTTTCGAAATACATTCCGGCGTTTGCGCATAGCAAGGTCGGTGTTGAGAAGGACGGCGCGAACGGGGCGAAGACCCTTGATCTCGTTCCGTTGAAGCGGCCCATCACGATACGCGATCTTCTGCTGCACACGTCCGGCATCACTTACGGCTTCTACGGCGACAGCCTCGTTCGCAAGGCATATAGCGGCGCTGACATCTATTCCGGCGACTTCGACAACGCCGAGTTCGCCGAACGGATCGCGCGTCTGCCGCTGGCCGAACAGCCGGGCACGCTGTGGGACTATGGTCATTCGACGGATATTCTCGCCCGCGTGATCGAGGTCGTCTCCGGCAAGTCGCTCTACCAGTTCGAAAAGGAAAAGCTGCTTGATCCGCTCGGCATGAAGGATACCGGCTTCTATATCGCGCCGAAGGATTTCGACCGGCTGGCGGAGCCGGTGCCGGAAGATTCCGACTTTCGCGTCGGGCGCAAGCGTTCGCCGCGCGTCGTAATGAAATGGGAGTCGGGCTCTGGCGGTATGGTGTCGACCATCGAGGACTTCGCCCGCTTCTGCCAGATGCTGCTCAATCGCGGCACGCTGGACGGCAAGCGTTATCTCAGTCCCGCGACGTTCACACAGATGACGTCGGACCAGATCGGTCGCGACTCCGGCGTCGAGCGTGACTACTTCTATTTCCCCGGCGACGGTTTTGGCTTTGGTTACGGTTTCGGCGTGCGGACCGATCCCGGCCATGCCAAGCCGCCGCCGCCGGGCTCGCTGGGCGAGATCAAGTGGGACGGCGCGAGCGGCACCTATTTCGTGATCGACTTCAAGCAGGACATGTTCTTCGTGCTGATGCAGCAGACGCCGTCACAGCGCCAGCGCATTCAACGCACGATCAAGCAGCTGGTCTACGACGCGCTGGAGAAATAGCCGCTTCAGCCGTTGCGCATGATGGCGCGCACGCATTCGACGGTTTCGTCGATCATTGCCGCCGTGACGTCCAGATGCGTGCAGGCGCGGATGCGGCCGCCGAGGATCGCGACCAGCACGCCGTGCCCGCGCAGTTCCGTGACGATCGCCTGCGCGTCCTGCCCGGCCGTCGGCTGGAAGAACACCAGGTTGGTGTCCGGCTGTTGAACGTCGAGGCCTTCGATCTGGCTGAGGCCGCGCGCGAGAGCGCGCGCATTGGCGTGATCGTCGGCGAGCCGCTCGACGTGATGATCGAGCGCATAGAGACACGCCGCTGCCTCGATGCCCGCCTGCCGCATCGCGCCGCCAAGCCGCTGCTTCCAGCGCCACACATTATCGATGAACGCATGAGAGCCGGCGAGAACGGCCCCGAGCGGCGCGCCGAGCCCCTTGGTGAAGTCGATCCAGACCGAGTCCCAACCCTCGGCCATGACGCGCGCGTCGGTGTTGGTTGCGACGCAGGCGTTGAGCAGGCGTGCGCCGTCCATATGCGTCGCCATCTCGTTGTCTCGCGCAATGGCGACGATGGCGTCGAGCGTTGCCTTGGGCCAGATCGTGCCGCCGCCGATATTCGCGGTCTGCTCGACGCTCACCAGCGTTTGCGAAGGCGCGTAGCGCGATCGCGGCCTCAGCGCAGCGCGCAGCGTTCCGATCTCGAACTGTCCGTTCGCGCCCGGCAGCGGACAGATCTGAAAGCCGCCGAGAGCGGCATGCGTGCCGCCTTCGCTGGTCAGAATGTGCGCCGTTTCCTGCGCCAGAATCTCATCGCCCGGCCGGCAGTGGGTGAGCAGCGCCGCGACGTTGCACATCGTGCCGCTCGGCATGAAAACCGCGGCTTCCTTGCCAAGCAGGTCCGCGACGCGCGCGCACAGATGATTGACCGTCGGATCGGCGCCGAGCTGCTCGTCGCCGACCTCGGCGCGCATCATCGCCTCGCGCATCGCCGGCGTCGGTCGCGTCTGCGTGTCGGAGAGAAGATTGATGCGTATCGGCGGCAGCGACGCATCGAGCGAAGCGGGAGTGTAGGACATGGGTTGACGGTGCCGGAACCTTGCACATGGTTGCAGGTTGATGGAAGCAGGAGGTCAAGTCTATGAAAAATCTGTCGATGGCGATAGCGGCCGCACTGCTCGCAGCCTCATCCGCAACCACCTTTGCCGATCAGCCCGGCGCCGACTGGATGCCGGCGGACAAGGTCGTCCAGCAGCTCACGGCGAAAGGTTACTCCAACTTCAGCAGGCTCGAAGCCGATGACGGTCATTGGGAGCTGGAAGCCGATTTGAAGGGCGTGCGCTACGATCTCCATGTCGATCCGAAAACCGGCGAGGTGATCAAGAGCGAGCCGGACAACGACTGATCATCGTTGACGTGCAGCAACAAAAAAGCCCCGGAGAACCGGGGCTTTTCCTTGTCGTCGCGCTAGGCTCAGCGCGAGTAGAATTCGACGATGAGGTGCGGCTCCATCTGCACCGGGAACGGCACGTCCGAGAGGTTCGGAATGCGGATGAAGCGGGCCGTCATCTTGGAGTGATCGGTCTCGATGAAGTCCGGCACGTCGCGCTCGGCGAGCTGGTTGGCTTCGAGCACGAGCGCGAGCTGCTTGGAGGCGTCCTTGACCTCGACGACGTCACCGACCTTGAGCTTGTAGCTCGGGATGTTGACGCGGCGGCCGTTCACCTTGACGTGGCCGTGGTTGATGAACTGGCGTGCGGCGAACATCGTCGGCACGAA
>JBEBWH010000095.1:0-9953 GCA_040392305.1 Bradyrhizobium sp.
AGGACGAGATGCGCTGGGTCTATCTCGACATCGGCAAGTTCGGCGGTCTCGCCGAGACGATGGGCGAGTCGATCCGCTACGCCATCACGACGCCGCATGACGGCGCCGAGATGACGCCGTGCGTGCTCGCCGGTCCGACCTGCGATTCGGCCGACGTGCTCTACGAGCGCACCCCGTATCCGCTGCCGGTGACGCTGGAGATCGGCGACAAGCTGCTGATCGAGGGCACCGGGGCGTATACCTCGACCTACTCGTCGGTGGCCTTCAATGGCATCCCGCCGCTCAAGACCTACCACATCTGAGCGGAACGCCGTTTCGACCATGCAGGGAGCCGGATCGTCCGGCTCCCATCCCATCATCGCTTGTGAATGACAGCGCCCCGACTGCCGGGGCGGGGACGGCCATGCCATGACCAAGGCCCTGCGACTTGCCCATGCGCACGACGAGGCGGCGATCGTGATCCGCCATGAGCGCGGCAGCGATGCGCCCGCGCGCGAGAGGCTGCTCGACGCCTGCTTTGGCGCGGGGCGCCATGCGCGCACCTGCCAGCGGCTGCGTGACGGCCGGCTGCCGTCGCAGGGGCTCGCCTTCTCGGCGACCCGGCGCGGGCGGCTGATCGGCACCGTGCGGCTGTGGGACGCTGAGGCCGGTGGCGTGCCGCTGTTGATGCTCGGCCCGCTCGCGGTCGATGCGGCGGCGCGTTCTTCCGGCCTCGGCGCGGCGCTGATGACGCATGCGCTGGCGGCGGCGGCCGGGCACGGCCATCGCGGCGTCGTGCTGCTCGGCGATGCGCCGTACTACGCCCGCTTCGGCTTTTCCACGGAGAAGACCGGCGGGCTGTCGCTGCCGGGACCGTTCGAGCGCGAGCGGCTGCTCGGGCTGGAATTGCGCGCCGGCGGGCTGGACGGGGCGGCGGGCGTGATCTTCGCCGCCGGGCGGCCTGACATGGCCGCAGCGCTCCGCCACGCGGCCTAAATTCCGCGAGGCCTTGCGAGCGATTCCAGGGCGGCGCGATAGGCACCGTCATCCCCCCTGGCTACACTGTCTCGCGAGGTGACACATCTTGCGAGGTGACACATGGCGCATGCGCATTCCCACGACGGCGAGCATCAGGGCCACGGCCATGCCGGTTATGCGCATTCGCATGCGCCGCAGGATTTCGGTCGCGCCTTCCTGATCGGCGTCGGCCTCAATGCCGCGTTCGTCGCCGTCGAGGCGGCGTTCGGCTTCATCGCCAATTCGACCGCCTTGATCGCCGATGCGGGGCACAATCTCTCCGACGTGCTGGGACTGGTCGTGGCCTGGATCGCCGCCATCCTCGCCAGGCGCGCGCCGACGCCACGGCTGACCTACGGCCTGCGCAACGCCTCGATCCTTGCGGCGCTCATCAATGCGGTGCTGCTGCTGCTCGCGGCCGGCGCCATCGCGCTGGAAGCGGTGGAGCGGCTTGCGAGCCCCGAGCCGGTGAAAAGCCTGACGGTGATCGTGGTCGCCACCATCGGCATCGTCATCAACGGCTTCACCGCGTGGCTGTTCATGGGCGGGCGCGACACCGACATCAATATCCGCGGCGCCTATCTGCATATGGTGGCCGATGCACTGGTTTCGGTCGGCGTCGTCATCGGCGGCGTCATCATCATGTTCACCGGGCTGTTGTGGATCGATCCGGCGATCAGTCTCATCATCGTCGCGGTCATCGTATGGGGCACCTGGGGACTGCTGCGCGAAAGCACGGCGATGTCGCTTGCCGCGGTCCCGCGCGGCATCGATCCCGCGCAGGTGCGTGCATTTCTGTTGCAGCGTCCGGAAGTGGCCTCGATTCACGATCTGCATATCTGGCCGATCAGCACCACCGAGACCGCACTGACGACGCATCTCGTCATGCCCGGCGGCCATCCCGGCGACGGCTTTCTGATCGCGACGGCGGACGAACTGAAGCGACGCTTCGGCATCGGCCATGCGACATTGCAGATCGAGACCGCGCCGGGAATCGGCTGCGCGCTCGAATCCGATTCGAGCGTTTAGGCGTTGTTGTTCGGGGTCCCGCGCCGACCCGGAATCAAGTTGCGCCCGTCGATATTGACTTTCTCGGAAACCGACCTACCTTGTATGCATTATGTTGAGCATGCAGCAGAAGCGTTTGTTTCTTCGCGCAGGCCACCTTCACAAAGGAAGGTAGCCCGGGCGGACGTGCGTTTGCGCCGTCCGGGTTCATGAAATTTCTTCCCAGATCATCGGATTAGCAATGCATGCGCTCGGCAAGGGCGTGTTCTTTCTTGAGGTGAAACAGGTCGTGACGTTGGAAGCCATTCCTCCGATCGTGATTCCCGCGGGCGACGTCGGTCGCTTGCGGCGGCTCGCTTTGCGGGCGCTGCAGGATGCCGATCCGGTCGGGCGTTTTCTGATCACCGAGCTTGATCGTGCGCGGATAAGCGCGCTGGCGGACATGCCGGACGACGTCGTTCGCCTCGACCACTGGGTGACGTTCCGCGACGAGCGTGACGGCGCGCAGCAGAGCCGTATTCTGTCGCTGCCGGAGGATTGCGCCAATCCGGCCGTCCACCTGTCGGTGATGTCGCCGGCAGGTGCGGCGCTGCTCGGCCTGCCGACAGGCGCGCGCATGGCCTATCTCGACGATAAAGGCGCGACCAGCATCGTCGTCGTCGAAAACCTTGCCCCGCCGGCGAATGTGGCGGTGTTTCGGCGCTCCGTCCCGAGGCCGCAACGCCGCGCGCCCGATTTCGACCCCTCGCCGGATCCCGATCCCGGCCCTTCAGCAGCCTGATGGTGACAGATATGGCCAACACATTGGATACGAAGCTTCCGCCGATCTCGATGAATCCGGTCGATGTCGATCGCCTGCGCAAGCTTGCGGACGCGGCCGCGAACAAATATCCGGAGACGTCGGATTTCCTCGCCCGCGAGATCGAGCGCGCCGCGATCCTGCCCGAGGCGGCGCCGTGCATCGGCCTCGTCACGATGGATTCCAACGTCACGTTTCGCGATGACATCAGCGGGCAGACCCGCACGGTGGTGCTGGTCTATCCCGAGGATGCCAATGTCGACGCCGGAAAAATCTCCATTCTGACCCCGATCGGGGCAGCGCTGATCGGCCTGTCGGAAGGCCAGACGATCGAGTTCCAGACGCCGGCCGGCGGCTGGCGCTCGCTTACCGTGCTGTCCGTCAAGCCTTCCCAGGGAGGATAATCCGAACGCACGGGCCGTTATTCCGGGGTTGCGCTGGCCGCAGGCTTTCGAATAGCTGTCACGGTTATCTGATCTAAATGGAATACGCGGGCAGCCCTTTTGCCCGCGTCCCGTTCGGACTAAGGAACTGCCTGCTGGCTCCGGCTCGATTCGATCCGGAGCCTTAAACGTGTTTTAAGCAGAATGGCGTTCGGCCCGCCTGTGGCTGGCGCTTTGTCGTTGTTGCTTAAGCTTTCCCGTTCTTGCGTCACCGCTCTCGCCTTTCTTTCTTCGGAGTTTTTCTTGATGGCCACCTATCCCGTTCATGCGCGTATTGACGGTCCCCTCGTCATGATTGGTTTTGGATCGATCGGCAAAGGGCTGTTGCCGCTGCTCGAGCGTCATTTCGAGTTCGACAAGTCGCGCTTCGTCATCATTGATCCGCATGCGGACGATACGCTGGCCAAAAAGCACGGCGTGCGCTTCATCAAGGAAGCCGTCACCAGGGACAACTATGTCGAGCTGCTCAAGCCGCTTTTGACCAACGGGTCGGGGCAGGGCTTCTGCGTCAACGTCTCCGTCGACACCTCGTCGGTGGATCTGATGGAAATGTGCCGCAGCATCGATGTGCTCTATGTCGATACGGTGGTGGAGCCCTGGCTTGGCTTTTACTTCGACAAGGATGCGGGCCCCGAGGCGCGCACCAACTACGCGCTGCGCGAGACGCTGCTGGCGGCCAAGCGCAAGTCGCCGGGCGGCACCACCGCGGTTTCGACCTGCGGCGCCAATCCGGGCATGGTGTCGTGGTTCGTCAAGCAGGCGCTGGTCAATCTCGCGCAGGAGCTCAAGGTCGAGTTCAAGACGCCAACCAATCGCGACGACTGGGGCCGGCTGGCGCAGCGCCTCGGCGTCAAGGGCATCCATATCGCCGAGCGCGACACGCAGCGCTCCAAGAAGCCGAAGCCGATGAACGTGTTCGTCAATACCTGGTCGGTGGAGGGCTTCGTCTCGGAAAGCCTGCAGCCGTCGGAGCTCGGCTGGGGCACGCATGAGAAGTGGATGCCGGAGAATGCGCGCACCCACGCGACGGGGTGCGGCGCCGCCATCTATCTGCTGCAGCCGGGCGGCAACACGCGCGTGCGCTCGTGGTGTCCGACGCCGGGGCCGCAGTTCGGCGTTCTCGTCACGCATAACGAAGCCATCTCGATCGCCGACTATCTGACGGTGCGCGAGGGCGACAAGGTGCTGTACCGCCCGACCTGCAACTATGCCTATCACGCGGCCAATGACGCGGTGTTGTCGTCGTATGAAATGTTCGGCAATGGCGGCCACATGCAGCCGTCATGGCACATTCTCGACGAGAACGAGATCGAGGACGGCATCGACGAACTCGGCGTGCTGCTCTATGGCCACGCGAAGAACGCCTACTGGTTCGGCTCCCAGCTGTCGATCGAGGAGACGCGGCGGATCGCGCCCTACCAGAACGCCACCGGCCTCCAGGTGACGTCGGCGGTGCTTGCCGGCATGGTCTGGGCGCTGGAGAATCCGAAGGCCGGAATCGTCGAGGCCGACGAAGTGGATTTCCAGCGCTGCCTCGAAGTGCAGTTGCCTTATCTCGGTCCGGTCAAGGGCTACTTCACCGACTGGACGCCGCTCGCCGGCCGTAGCGAACTGTTCGAAGAGGATATCGACCGCGACGATCCCTGGCAGTTCCGCAACATTCTGGTGCGATAACGCCAGCCGCATTCGCGCACGACTTAAGGCTGCGCCGGTTCAACGCGAACCGGCGCTGTTTATTTGGCGGCCTTTTTCGCGTTCTGCGCATCCGGCGCGAGCTCGGCGGCGATCGGGCGCACCATGTCGCCTTCGCGCAGCAGCGCGCCGGCGCGCGTCACCACGATGTCGCCATCGCTTAGGCCCTCGCGGATTTCCACCTGCCCGCCGGACATCAGGCCGACTTCGACCTTGCGCGTCTCCACGCGCTCGCGCCGCACCACCTGCACGATCGTCGCGCCGTCGCCATAGAGCACCGCGGTCAGCGGCACCGCAATGCCGCAGCTCTCGCCGGTCTTGATCGTGGCGCGCGCGGCCGCGTTGGCGAGCAGACGTCGCGTCGTCTCCACCGACATGAAGACGCGGCCGAGCTGGGTGTTGGGCTCGATCGAGGTCGCCACCTGCTTGACCTTGCCGTTGACCTCGCCCGCGCCCGCGATCCGGATGGTTGCGGCCTGATCCGGCTTGAGGCGCAGCATGTCCTCGGCGGAAGCCTGCGCCGCCATGTCGAACTCGCCGCGCGCGATGATCTTGAACAGCGGCTCGGCGCGCAGCGACGTGGTCATGCCGATCAGCGCGGTCGACGCGCTGATCATGCCCGGCACCGGCGCGTTGAGCGCGCTGGCGGCCCCATCGGGCGCGACGGCCCGCGCCAGCGGCTGGCCGGCGACTACCAGGTCGCCGGGGTCGACCAGCACTTCAGTGATCTTCAATCCGTCGCGCGGCGCGCCGACCGGCACTTCGCTGCGCGGGATCAGCACTCCGGTAATATCGACAGTGGAGGCGAAGCAGGCCTTCGTCGCCCGCAGCACCGTCACGGCTGCCCCGCGGGCGCCTTCGCCCTGCGCAAGCGCCGCGCCGGTTGCGGAGCCGAGCAGGATGCTCACGGCCAGCGTTGTGGCGAACAGGCCCGACGCGGGGCGGGAAGGGAAGTCCGGGTTCGGTCGGGAAATCGGCATGCACTGTCCGGTCGGTGAGGCCGCGATCGTCTGTCGCGGTGAGACGGTCTGGCGGCGGTGCAGGTTCAGTCTAGTGAAGCCGGGCAACAGGGCCAAGGGGCTGTGCGGCGGCATCTCAGGCCGGATCGTCAGGCCGGAGCGCGGGGGAGAGCGGCGCGCCGGAGCTGTCGGTTTCGGTCCGGCCGCGCCAGCGCAGCACTTCCAGCGCCGCCACCGGACGATGGAAGCCCTTGAGATCGAGCGCCTCGATGGGGCGCGCCTCGACGAGCGACTCGACCATGCCGAAGACGCGCTGGCTGACGATGATCTGTCCGGCCTTGGCCTCGTCGCACAGGCGTGAGGCGAGATTGGTGACGCTGCCGACGGCGGCGTATTCGAGGCGGCGGTCAAAGCCGATCTGGCCAAGCGTGGCATAGCCCAGCGCGATGCCGATGCCGAAGCCGAGCGCGTGGCCGCGGTTGCGCCATTTCAGCGTCAGCACGTCCATGGCGTCGCGCATCTCCACCGCCATCCGCACCGCCCGTTCGACATGGTCCGGAAACTGGATCGGCGCGTTGAACAGGATCATTACGCCATCGCCGGCGTAGCGGTCGAGCGTGCCCTCGTAGCGGAAGATCAGCTCGCCGAGCGTCTTGTGATACTCGCGCAGGATGTTCATCACCTCTTCCGGCTCGGAGCTTTCAGTGAAGGCGGTGAAGCCGCGCAGATCGCAGAACACCACCGTGACCTCGCGCCGGTGGCTGGCAAGCAGCGCCTCGTGACCGTCGGAGGAGGCGATGAGTTGCGCCACCTGCGGCGCGAGGAAGCGCTCCAGTCGCCGGATGCGTTCGATCTCGGCGAGCTGCTTGCCGACGCGCTCCTCCAGCGATCTGTTCCAGTCGAGCAGTTGCTCGGTTTGCTCCTGCAGCTTGTCGGCCTGCGATTTGACGATGGCATGCGCGCTGGCCAGTTCGCGGCCCTTCTGGTCGACCTCGTGAAACAGCCGCGCGTTGCGCATCGCCACCACCGACTGATGCGCGAAGGTCCGCATCAGGCCGATGATGTTGGCGGCGAATTCGCCGGCCCGCTTGCGCATTACCACCAGTGCGCCGAGCACGCCGGTGGTATCGGCCAGCGGCACCACCAGCACCGAATGAAAGCCGGAATCGAGCGCCGGCTGCTTGAGCGGCTGGTCGGGCAGAGCGGCGAGATCGGCGACCGCGATCGGCTCGCCGCGCGCGGCCGCTTCGCGCAGAATGTTGTCGGGCTGATCGACCACCAGATGATCGCGGGTGCCGGGATTGGGACCCGCGCCCTTGGCCTCGATCAGGTCGAAGCGGCCGGTCGGGGCGTCGTGGCTGTAGATCAGCACGGTGTCGGCGCCGGTGATCTCCAGTGCCTGCGAGGCGATGGTGGCGAGCACCGCTTCGAGGTCGAGCGATGAGGCGACCGCACGGCCGACCTCTTCGAGCACGCGCAACTCGTTGACCGATTGCGCGAGGTCGCGGGTGCGCTCCTCGACTTTCGCCTCGAGCCGGGAGTAGGACTCGTGCAGTTGTCCGGCCATGCTGTTGAACTGCTGCGCCAGTTCTTCCAGTTCGTCGCCGGTGCGGACCTCGATGCGGTGCGCGAAATCGCCTTCGCCCAGCCGATGCGCCCCGGCGCGCAGCGCACGGATCGGCACCAGCATGCGGCGCGCCAGCGCCGTGCCGGCGATCGTCGCCACCGCAAGTCCGAGCGCCATCAAGAGTGCGGAGCGCAGCAGGAGGTCTCGGATCGGTTTCAGCGCCTCGGCGCGCGGCTGCTCGAACAGCATGAACCAGTCGAGATTCGACAGGGGGTGCGCGGCGACAAGGACCGCGACGCCGTCGGACCTGCTGCCTTCGGCGGGCGCGGGCTGGCCGGCGATGAGCGCCGCGATCTGCGGCAGCCGTGACAGGTCGCCGCCCAGTCGGGGCTCGCGCGACGAACTGGCGAGCAGCAGACCCTTGTCGTCCACCACCAGCGCCTCGCCGGTTTTGCCGGCCTGCGCCTCGGCGACGATGTCGGACAGGAAGGCGAGGTCGATTTCGGCCACAGTCACGCCGGTGTTGCGCCCCGAATGCGCGACCGCGATCGGCATGTAAGGACGGTCGTTGCGGAAATAGGCCGGGCCGTACCAGACGCCCTTGGCGCCGGTCTGGGTGAAGCGCGGGTCGCGGGAGAAGTCCGTGCCGCTGCCGGCAACCACTTCCTGCCGCGAAAGACGCAATTGTTCGCGACCGTCGCCGTCGATATGCGAGAGCTGGCTCACCGCCGATTGCTGCCGCAGCAGCAGGGCGTAGTCGGCGCGGCGCTGCTCCAGCGTGTTGACGCTGGCGCGCGTCACCCAGCTCACCTGCCGCTCCAGCTCGGTTACGAAATGCCCGATGCGGCGGCTGGTCGTCTCGGCCTTCTCGGCCATTGCCCCGATAAGGTTGGATTTGGTCTGCTGATAGATGATCCAGGTTTCGAGCGCGCTGTTGACGGCAAGCACGAACAGCACGAGTCCGACCAACGCCAGCACATATTTGCCGAACAGGCCGCCGCGCCGAAACCAGGCCGTCTTGCTCGCCTTCGTCATCGAATTCTCTGCCGTTGCGGTTGCCGCCGAGGCTGAGCCCCGGAGCATGCAAGGTGTCTGTTTACAGCGATTTGAGCGTGAGGGGGACCGGTTTTGCGGCAGTGGTCAATGTCGGCGGCGCTCAACGTCCGAAGATGCGATCCATGATGGCGTCCATTGTGGAATTGTCGCGCGGCTCGGTCGGCGGAGGCGGCGGATTGCCGGGCGTGATGTCCGGCGGCGGCGCGGCGCTGCGGCTTGGATTGAAGCCCTGCAGCAGGCCGCCGACCGCATCGCCGATGCTGCTGCCGCGGCCGAACAGTCCCTCGCCGAGTGCGCGCAACTGCTCGTAGGCCGCGGTGGGGTTGTCGAGAATGCCCGCCACGTCCGGATAGATGTGCGGCTCGGCCCATGGCCCTTCGACCGTGACGGGCACGCCGAGCCCGACCGGATCGGCAGCGCCGCCCTGACCCTCAAGCGTCAGCACCAGCCTGGGCTCCATCCTGAAGGCGAGCGTGCGCGCGGCAAGATCCACCGTGCCCGCGCCGGTCATGCGCACCAGCGGTCCCGCCAGCGCGAGGTCGGCGGTCGTGGCCTGCCCCTTGTCGATCTGGAACGAGGCGGAGAGCTGCGACAGGTCGGTCGCCGCGGCGGAATCGTCCTGCCAGCCGGACAGCGTCTTCGATGTCAGCGAGCGGATCATCTGCGCGATGTTGAGGTTGCGGATTTCGCCGTTGCGGAAGTCGAGGAAAGCGGTGCCCGCGAGATTCGACGTCATCGCGCGCGGACTGTCACCTTGGCTTTGCAGCGCAAGGCGCGCCCGCAGGGTGGCGTTAAGCCGGTCGAAGTTGGCGAGGCTTTTCAGCAGCGGCAGCGCGCTGGCGTCCTCGATATCGGCGCGCAGGCCGAGCGCCGGAGTGTCGCCCGAGGCATCGAGCGTGATCGCGCCCGATCCGCGACCGCCGTAAAGGCCGAAATTGGCGAATTCGGCGGTGATGAGGCCGCTGTCGAGGCGGGCCTTGATGGCGGCCGGGGCCATCCGCAAGGTGCCCAGCGTGAACTCCGCGGCCGACAGGCTGACCTCTGCATCGACATAGTTGAGCCCGCGCAGGTCGAATGTCGTCTCGCGCCACGGGCTGTTGGTGGCTTCGCCATCACGGAGTGCGGCGAGTGCGAGCTGTTCGAAATCGGCATCGAGCTTGACCAGCGGCTTGGTCGCGAGATCGACCGAGGCCCAGCCATTGAACCTGGCCTTGCCGATGGTGCCGGACAGGCTGTTGAAGCGCAGCAGCGGGCCGGCAAGGCGCAGCTCGGTCGTGGCTGCGAGCGGCTCCGGCAGCACGCCCGGCGCGTCGAGCCTGATTGAGAGCGGCAGCGGCTGGCGCGCGCCGTCTGCCGCGAGCGTGGTGTCGATCTCCAGCGTTACGGGCTGGCCGTTGATCCGGGCGGCGGCGGTCGCCTGAATGCGACGATCC
>JBEBWH010000096.1:0-9858 GCA_040392305.1 Bradyrhizobium sp.
CATGGCGCGCTGTCGCGGTCCAGCCGATCTCGTGCACCACGAAGGTCTCGATATTGGCCACCGCCTTGCGCAGCCGGTTGAGGTCCTGATGATGATGGAACGGGTTGCCGCCGGCCCAGTACACCAGCCGGATGTCGGGATAGGTCAGTGTCTGGCCGTCGTAGTCGAACGGCGAGCCGGGATTGAGCAGCATGTCGGCGACGCGCGCAACCGGGATGAATTCCTTCACCGGGTTCTTGCCTTGCGGGAAGGCCGCGATCGGCACCGCGTTGAAGCGGCGGCCGTAATTGGCGATGGCGCCGAGCGCGTAGTTGAAACCGCCGCCCGGCAGGCCGAGCTGGCCGAGCATCGCCGCCAGCACCGTCGCCATCCATACCGGCTGCTCGCCGTGTTCGGCACGTTGCAGCGAATGCGAGACGACGACGAGCACGCGCTTGCCGGGCAGGAGGCTTGCCTGCCGCACGATCTCATGGGCTGCGACGCCGCTGATCTCCGCCGCCCAGGCGGCGTCCTTGGCCACGCCGTCGCTGCGGCCCATCAGATAGTCTTCAAACTTCTCCCAGCCGACGCAGTGGCTTTCGAGGAAGGCGCGATCGTGCCAGCCATTGATCGCGAGCGTATGCGCGATGCCGAGCATCAGGGCGGTGTCGGTGCCCGGCCGCGGCGGCAGCCATTCCGCCGCGATCTCTTCCGGAAGATCGTCGCGGATCGGGCTGATCAGCACGAAGCGGCCGCCGCGCGCATGCATGGCGCGCATATGGTCGCGCTCGGTGTGACGGCTGACGCCGCCCGAGGCCACGGCGGAATTTTTCAGCGCCATGCCGCCGAAGGCGAGCACGATGTCGGTGTGTTCGGCGATGTCGTCCCAGCCGACATTGCGGCGCGACATCTCGTCGTAATTGCCGAGGATGTGCGGCAGGATCACCGAGGCCGCGCCGGAGGAATAGGTGTTGACCGAGCGCACATAGCCGCCGAGCGCGATATTGAGAAAGCGGTGCATCTGGCTCTGCGCGTGATGGAAGCGCCCGGCGCTGGCCCAGCCATAGGAGCCGCCATAGATTGCGCGCGGCCCATGCGTTTCGCCGACGCGCCTGAGTTCGCCCGCGAGCAGGTCGAGCGCCTGGTCCCATTCCACCGCGACGAATTCGTCGCGGCCGCGCCGCGCATCCTTGCCGGGGCCGTCTTCGAGCCAGCCGCGCCGGATCATCGGCCGCGCCACGCGCGCCTTGTGGCGCAGCGCGCCGGCGAAATTCTGGATGATGCGGTTGGGATGCGGGTCGCTCGCGTGGGGCGTGATCACCAGTTGGTCGTCAATCCACTGGCCGGAGAACGCGCCGTAGTGCGAACTGTGCGGACGCGCCGCCTTCGCGATGTCTGCCATGCCTGCCATTCCTGCGAACGAGCATCTGGTTCCCCGCGCGCAGCGGGATCAGTGCTTCTTTCCATAAAGCATCGGCACCGCCGAATCCACGATCACCTCGACGAGGTGCGTGCCTTGATGATCTAATCCTCGCCGCAATGCTGCCACAAGGTCCGCAGCCCGTTCGACGCGCTCGGCGGAGGCTCCGAGCCCCCGCGCGATGGCGACGAAATCGATGCCCGGCAGTTCCAGTCCGGGCACGTTGCGAACCTGCATGACCTGGCTGAATGAGCGCATCGCGCCGTAGCCCGCATTGTTGACGACGACGACGGTGAGCGGCAGCTTGCGCTGCGCCGCGGTCCATAGCGCCTGGAACGAATACATCGCCGAGCCGTCGCCGATCAGGCAAATCGTTCGCCGGTCCGGGCGGCCGAGCGCGATGCCGACCGAGGCCGGCATGGCATAGCCGAGGCCGCCGCTCGCCATGGTGTAGAAACTGTCCTGGCCGCGCATCGGCAAATGTTTCTGCATGATCGGCCGATGCGAGGGCACTTCTTCCACCAGCGCCGCGTCGGGTGGCATGGTTTGCGCCAGTGCGTGCATCAGATAGGCGGCGGGAATAGGGTCGGCAGGTGGAGGCGCGTCGGCGGCTGCGCGCGCGGGCGGTATGGGCCGCTTCGTCTCGCTCACGTGGTCGAGCATAGCGTTCAGCGCGGGCTTCAATGTTGCGATGATGCTGGTGCCGCGTGGCGCAACGGCGGCGGCGGTCGGGTCGGCGGTGATCTGGAAAAGAGTCGTGCCGTTCTCGAAGATGTCGGCGTGCCCTTCGACATGGAAAGTAAATACAGGCGCGCCGATCACCACCACGAGATCGTGGGCGCGCAGCGCGTCGGACAGTTGCGCCGGCGAGGCATGCAGAAAGCCGGCGAACTGCGGATGATTTTCCGGGAAGCTGCAGCGATGTGAAAATGGGCTGATCCACACCGCCGCGCGGGCGCGCTCGGCAAGACGGATCATCAGATCGACGGCTCCGGCCTTGTCCACCTCCGGGCCGACGACGAAAGCCGGGCTTTCGCTGTGTTCAAGCGCTGCGGCGAGGGCGCTTATGGCGCCGAGGTCCGGTCCCAGCTCGCGGCTGACCTCGCGCACCGCCAGCATCTCCGCCGGCTGGTCCCAGTCGTCGATCGGCACCGACACGAAGGTCGGCCCGCACGGCGGCTGCATCGCGGTGTAGTAGGCGCGCGCGATGGCGGCGGGGACGTCGGCGGCGCGCGCGGGCTCAACGCTCCACTTGACGTATGGATGGGGAAATTCCGCGGCGCGTTCGGCATAAAGGAATGGCTGCAACGGCAGGATGCTGCGCGCCTGCTGGCCGGCGGTGATGACCATCGGCGTCTGGTTGCGATAGGCGGTGAAGATCGCGCCGAGCGCGTGCCCGGTGCCGGCCGCCGCATGCAGGTTGACGAAGGCGGCGTTGCGGGTCGCCTGCGCATAGCCGTCGGCCATGCCGATGACGGAGGCTTCCTGCAGGCCCAGCACATAGTCGATGTCGTCGGGCCAGTCGCTCATGAACGGCAACTCGGTCGAGCCGGGATTGCCGAACACCTTGGTAATGCCGAAGCCGCGCAGCAGCGCGAAGGTCGCCGCCTTCACGGTGCCTGTTGTGTTTCCCCCTGTGTTTTTTTGTTTGGCCATGGCGATCCTAGTGTCGATGCGATGCTACCATGTCGCGGTTGCCTTCATGGTCGGCGCGCCTGCATCGTTCGCGGTCCATAGCGCCATTGGGTGTGCGTCGCCATTGGCGTTAAGGCTGAATTCCGCGCCGTCGAACAGGGGCTGCACGCCGCGATAGTCGAAGGCGAGAGGAGCTTTGCCGCCGTGCTCGGCCGCGAACTCGACCAGCAGCGCGGCCTGCAACGGGCCGTGGAAGACGAGGCCGGGATAGCCTTCGACGCGGGTGACGTAGTCGCGGTCGTAGTGGATGCGATGGCCGTTGAAGGTCAGCGCCGAATAGCGGAACAACAGCACCGGATCGGCCATGTGGCGGCGGCTGTGCGCGGCAGGCGAGACGGCCGCGGGCGGCCGGGGCGATGTCGCCGCAACGTTTGTCGGGGGCGGATCGCGATAGACGATATCCTGTCGCTCGCGGATGGCGACGCCGCGCGGCGTCGTGATGGTGTGCTCGACGGTGACGAAGCACAACGCGCCGGTGCTGCCCTGCTTCAGCGCGACGTCGGCGATGCGCGAGGCCCGCGTCACCTCGTCGCCGACGCGCAGGCCATCGACGAATTCCAGGCGGCCGCCGGCCCACATGCGGCGTGGCAGCGGCACCGGCGGCAGAAAGCCGCCGCGCGCGGGGTGGCCGTCCGGTCCCAGCGCAGCCATCGGCGCGACCGGCTGTGCGAGGCACCAATGCACGGTGAGTGGCGCGGCGTCGCCCTGCTTCGGCGCACCCGGCTCCATGAACAGCGTTGCCCGCAGCGCTTTCACGAGTTGCACGGTGACGGTGTCGGAGGCCTCCTCGGTGCGGCCGATCCATTGCCGCAGATGGGCGAGGTCGAGTTTGTCCGTCATCCTTGCGATCCTGTCGTGTCTTCGCCGACGGCGGGCACGCGGCCGTAGCTGCGCGGCGCGCCGACCACGATGGCCGCCGGCGCGGGATAGGAGACATCGCCATTGGGCGTTGCGACCGTGATGCGTCGTAGATGCGGATGCGTCGACAGATCGTCCATGGTGTTGACCTCGGCGAAGGCGATCTGCGCCGCGTCGAGGCTTTGCAGCAACTCGTCGCGCGTCATCGCGCCGAAGGCGTCGCCGACAATCCTGTCGGTGACGGCGCGGTTGCGCACGCGCTCGACATTGGTCGCCAAGCGCGGATCGTCGGGCAGGCCGGGCTGCCCGAGCACCTTGGCGCACAGCACCTTCCACTCGCGCTCGCTCTGGATCGAGATCAGGATGTCCTTGCCGTCCTTCGAGCGGAACACGCCATAGGGCGCGATCGAGGGATGGGCCAGCCCCATGCGCTTCGGCGTATCGCCGGCCTCGGCATTGAGCAACGGCACCGTAAGCCAGTCGGCCATCACGTCGAACATCGAAATCCGGATGTCCGCGCCCTCGCCGGTGCGGCCGCGCGCGATCAGCGCTTCGAGGATGGCGGCGTGCGCGGTCGCGCCGGTGGAGACATCGACCAGCGACATGCCGACGCGCGAGGCGCTCTCCGGTCCGCCGGTGATCGAGGCCAGCCCGCTCTCGGCCTGGATCAGCAGATCATAGGCCTTGCGCTGCGCGTAGGGTCCCTCGTCGCCATAGCCGGAGATGGTGCAGCAGATGAGCGAAGGATAATCCTTGCGCAGGCGCGCCAGCGGAAAGCCGAGCCTGTCCATCGCACCGGGCTTCAGGTTCTGCACCAGCACGTCGGCGCTTGCGATCAGCTTTTCGAGATTGCGCCGGCCCTCGTCGGTGGCGAGATCGATCACGGTCGATGACTTGCCGCGGTTGAGCCAGACGAAATAGCTGCTCTGGCCTCTGGCGGCGGCGTCGTAGCCGCGTGCGAAGTCGCCCTCCGGCCGCTCGATCTTGATGACGGTGGCGCCGGCATCGGCGAGCCGCGAGGTGCAGAACGGCGCGGCGACGGCCTGTTCGACGGCGATGACGGTAATTCCCTGCAATGGCAGCATCGGCATGCCCTCAGTAGGAACGCGGCATGCCGAGCACATGCTCGGCGACATAGGACAGGATCAGGTTGGTTGAAATCGGCGCCACCGAATAGAGCCGCGTCTCCCGGAATTTGCGCTCGATGTCGTATTCCTCGGCAAAGCCGAAGCCGCCATGGGTCTGCACCGCGGCATTGGCCGCCTCCCACGAGGCGTCGGCCGCCAGCATCTTGGCCATGTTGGCTTCCGCGCCGCAGTCCTCGCCGGCCTCGTATTTGCGCGCGGCCTCATGCACCATCAGCTCGGCGGCGCGCATATTGGCGTAGGCCTTGGCGATGGGAAACTGGATGCCCTGATTCTGGCCGATCGGGCGGCCGAATACCACGCGCTCGCGCGCGTAGTTGGTCGCCTTGTCGATGAACCATTTGGCGTCGCCGACGCATTCGGCGGCGATCAGGATGCGCTCCGCGTTCATGCCCGACAGGATGTAGCGGAAGCCCTTGCCTTCCTCGCCGATCAGGTTCTCGGCCGGCACCCGCACGTTGTCGAAGAACACTTCCGTGGTGGCGTGGTTCATCATGGTGCGGATTGGGCGGATCGTCAGGCCGTTGTCCTTGGCGGCCTGCATGTCGACGATGAACACCGACAGGCCGTCGGTGCGCTTCTTTGTTTCTTCCTTCGGAGTGGTGCGGGCGAGCAGCACCATGACGTCGGAATATTCCGCGCGGCTGGTCCAGATCTTCTGGCCGTTGACGACGTAATGGTCGCCGTCGCGCCGGGCGAAGGTCTTCAGCGAGGTGGTGTCGGTGCCGCTGGTCGGCTCGGTGACACCGAACGCCTGCATCCGCAGTTCGCCGCTGGCGATGCGCGGCAACCATTGCTGGCGCTGGGCGTCGCTGCCGTGCCGCAGCAGCACGCCCATGGTGTACATCTGGGCGTGGCAGGCGCCGCCGTTGCAGCCGGCGCGCTGGATTTCTTCGAGGATCGCCGCCGCCGCCGACAGCTTCAGGCCCGCGCCGCCATATTCTTCCGGGATCAGCACCGAGAGATAGCCGGACTGCGTCAGCGCATCGACGAAGTCCTTCGGATAGGCCATCTCGCGGTCGAGCGCGCGCCAGTATTCGCCAGGAAACTGGCTGCACAGTTTCGCGACCGCGTCGCGGATGTCGGAGTAATCGTCGTGCTGCATGGAGGTCATGAGGTCCGGTGCGTTGTTGGGCGGGTGAGCATTGGCGTGATGGTGCGCTTCCCCTGAGTTTCTAGCGCGGCAATGTCGGAGGCGCTACCCGTCATGGCCCGCGCGTCGCGCATATTGGTGCGGCCTGGCGGCATGGGGTCCACTCCCGGATCCGATCGTCAGGACCGAGTCTGGGGTTCGAATCTCGGGCTAAAGTCTTACGACGGAATACGGACGGGCAGTGCTTCATAGCCTTTGACGAAGCTGGAATAAATCCGCTTCGGCTCGCCGACGACTTCGATCCGGTCGAAGCGCTTGAGGATTTCCTCCCAGATGATCTTGAGTTGCAGCTCGGCGAGCCGCATGCCGACGCAACGATGAATGCCGAAGCCGAACGCCATATGCGTGCGGGGGCGCGGGCGATCGATAATGAAACTATCGGGATTTTCGATAGCCTCTTCATCGCGGTTTCCGGAGACGTACCACATCACCACGCGGTCGCCTTTGCGGATCACCTTGCCGCCGAGTTCGGTATCCTGCAGCGCGGTGCGGCGCATGTGCGCGAGCGGCGTCTGCCAGCGGATCACTTCCGGGACGAAACTGTCGATCAGCGCCGGATTGGCGCGCAGCTTGTCGTATTCGTCCGGGTTCTCGTTGAGCGCCAGCACCGAACCGGTCATCGAGTTTCGCGTGGTGTCGTTGCCGCCGACGATCAGCAGGATGAGGTTGCCGAGCAGGTTGTCGCGGTCCATGTAGCGCGTGGCGTCGCTATGCGCCATCATCGAGATGAGGTCGGTTTTCGGCGGCGCGTTAGCGCGCTCGTTCCAGAGCCGGGAGAAATAGAGGCCGCATTCGGTCAGCTCATCCATGCGCTGTTGTTCCGATTCAACCACCATGCTTTTTGGCAGCGCGGTGGAGACATCCGACCAGCGCGTCAGTTTGCGCCGCTCCTCCCATGGAAAATCGAACAGCGTCGCCAGCATCTGCGTGGTCAGTTCGATCGAGACGCGCTCGACGAAATTGAATGTCTCGTTGCGCGGCAGATTGTCGAGCACCGAAGCGGAGCGCTGCCGAATCAGCACCGCCAGTTCGTCGAGATGCTTCGGCGTGAACATCGGCTGCACGGTCTTGCGCTGCGGCCCGTGGCGCGGCTCGTCCATCGCGATGAAACTGGGCCATTGATATTCCGGTTCGACGTCGCGCAGCATGATGCCGCCGAGCCGCACATCCGACGAGAAGATCGCGTGATTGGTGTCGACATGCATGATGTCGTGATACTTGGTCACCGACCAGTAGTTGCCGACGGGACTGGTGCGACAGTAATGCACCGGCTCCTCGCGCCGCAGGCGCTCGAAATAGGGCCATAGCGTATCGCTGCGAAACAACTCGGGCGCGCCGGGATGAAAGTCCTCCAGTGGGGTCGCATAGGCTTTTTCGCGGGCGGCGCGAAGATGGGGCGTGCTCGCCAATTCGATCGTCCCATGCATGGCGGCGCTCCCTGTTGCGATGGCCGATTTTGTAGCCTGTTCCGGAAATTACAGCCTTTTGCGCCGCAAACAGCAAGATGGGACGCGTCCGGCGCGTTCCGGTTCCGCATAACTACTGAGTGAGGCGCCACGGCAATCAACTGTTAACCATCAAGGCGCAACCCTGACGCCGTTCGATGGAGGGCGGCATGATTTTCCGGACGGGGTATCAAGAGCTTAAGCGTAAGATCGCGGCGATCGAGCGGACACAGGCCGTCATCGAATTCAGCATTGAAGCGACCATTCTCGATGCCAACGAGGCCTTCCTGAAAGTGATGGGATACCGGCTCGAGGAGGTGCGCGGGAAGCCGCACAGCATCTTCGTCGAGCCTGGATACGAGACCAGCGCCGCCTATCGCGAGTTCTGGGACCGGCTGCGCAACGGCGAGCCGCAGGTCGGCGATTTCCGGCGCTTCGCCAAGGGCGGCCGCGAGGTCTGGATCCACGGCAGTTACAATCCGGTTCTGGGCCGGGACGGCAAGCCGCTCAAGGTGGTCAAGGTGGTGACCGACATCACCGAGGCCAGGCGTCAGGCTGCTGACTTCGAGGGGCAGATCCGGGCCATCCATCAGTCGCAGGCGATCATCGCATTCGATCCGGACGGCGTCGTCCTGAGCGCCAACGACAATTTCCTTGCCGCGATCGGCTATCGTCTCGACGAGATCGTAGGCCAGCATCATCGCCTGTTCGTGGAACCTGCCGATCGCGAAAGTCCGGCCTATCGTGAATTCTGGGACCGGCTGCGGCACGGCGAGCATCAGAGCGGCGAGTTCAAGCGGATCGGCAAGGGCGGCCGTGCGGTGTGGATTCAGGGGTCCTACAATCCGATCAAGGATGCCGCGGGGCGCGTGGTCAAGGTGGTGAAATTCGCGACCGACATGACCGCGCAGGTCGAGGAGCGCATCCGCCGCGGCGAGGTGCAAAAGGAAATCGATCTCGACCTCGGCCAGATCACCGAGGCCGTGGCCTCCACGACCACGCGTGCGTCCTCGGCGGCCTCGGCGTCGGCGCAGGCGTCGTCGAACATGCAGGCGGTTGCGTCGGGAACCGAGGAACTGGCGGCGTCGGTTGCTGAAATCAGCCGCCAGACCACCGATGCGCTGACCATTTCGCGGCAAGCCGTGGCGCAGGCCGGCGAAACGAGTGAGATTGTCTCCGGGCTCGCGACCGCCGCGCAGAAGATCGGCGACGTGGTCAAGCTCATCAACAGCATCGCCGAGCAGACCAACCTTTTGGCGCTCAACGCCACCATCGAGGCGGCGCGGGCGGGCGAGGCGGGACGGGGGTTCGCGGTGGTGGCCTCCGAGGTCAAGAGCCTGGCGACGCAGACCTCCAAGGCGACCGACGAGATATCTAGTCAGATCGCCGAGGTGCAGACCACAACCGCAAGTGCGGTCAGCGTCATCGACGCCATCACCGGGACGATCTCGCGCATCAACGAGATTTCAACGGCGATCGCGGCCTCGGTCGAGGAGCAGGCGGCGGTGACGCGCGACATCTCCTCCAACATGCAGGTGGCCGCCCAGGGCGTTCGCGACATCGATACCAGCATTTCGGAAATCGCAACCGCCGCCGAGCAGGTCAGCAACGCCACCCGCAAGGTGAAAGAGGCCTCGCGGGGGCTGGCCTGACCCTTCCCGTCCGCTCGTCCGCCTTTGGTCGTGGCGGACGCCCCTTCTCCCCGCCGCGCCGGCGTGGCATTGTCGGTGCATGAATAATGACCGGCGCCGGCAGGCGCCGCGGGGAGAGGCAGAGCGATATGATTCCGAACGCGCATCGTTTGTTCAATTTCGACCTTGGCGAGACGGCGGACGCCATTCGCGACACCGTCCTTGATTTCTCGCAGAACGAGATCGCGCCGCGCGCTGCCGAGATCGACCGGACCAACCAGTTCCCGCGCGACCTCTGGCCCAAGCTGGGCGCGCTCGGCCTGCATGGCATCACGGTCGAGGAGGAATACGGCGGCGCCGGCCTCGGCTATCTTGAGCACTGCATCGCGATGGAAGAAATTTCGCGGGCCTCGGCCTCGGTCGGATTGTCCTACGGCGCGCATTCCAACCTTTGCGTCAACCAGCTCCGCCGCAACGGCAGTGAGGAACAGAAGCGCAAATATCTGCCGAAGCTGATTTCCGGCGAGCATGT
>JBEBWH010000097.1:0-9845 GCA_040392305.1 Bradyrhizobium sp.
TGCAGAACCGCGCGGCGGTGCAGGGCAATCTCGATCCGCTGGCGCTGATCGCGGGCGGCGACCGGCTCGACCGCGCCGTGGACGATGTGCTCGAAGCCTATGGCGCCGGCCGCCTGATCTTCACTCTCGGCCACGGCATCCAGCCGCCGACGCCGATCGCGCATGTCGAGCGGATGTTGCGGCGTGTGCGGGACAGCGCCTGATCGCCGCCATGGGCGACGGCGATCGTCGGGGGCCTGCGACGTGATCGCGTTGCCGGATGAATGGACGGCTGACGCGCCCGGAACGGTCCGGGCCTTGCCTGTGTTCAAACCCCTCCGCGCAAGCGGCGGAGGGGTGTCGACTCACCCGGTGATGGGGCGTTGGCGCTGCTTATTGCAGATATTGTCCGCCATTGATCGTGAGCGTCGAGCCGGTGATGAACCCCGACTCTTCAGCGGCGAGAAAGACCACGGCGCGGGCGATTTCTTCCGGCTCGCCGAGGCGGCCGACCGGAATCTGCGGGATGACGCTCTTCTCCAGCACGTCTTTGGGAACGGCCTGCACCATCTCGGTATTGATATAGCCGGGGCAGATGGCGTTCACGGTGACGCCGGTCTTGGCGTTTTCCAGCGCCAGCGCTTTGGTGAAACCGATGTCGCCGGCCTTCGCCGCCGAGTAGTTCACCTGTCCGAACTGGCCCTTCTGGCCGTTGATCGATGAAATATTGATGATGCGGCCGAATTTGCGCGCACGCATGCCTTCGATCAGCGGCCGCGTCATATTGAACAGCGAGCCGAGATTGGTGCTGATCACCGCATTCCACTGTTCGAGCGTCATCTTGTGAAATGCGCCGTCGCGGGTAATGCCTGCGTTGTTGACGAGAATGTCGATCGGCCCAAGCGCCGCCTCGACCTTCTGGATGCCTTCGGCGCAGGCGTCGAAAGAGCTGACGTCCCATTTGAAAACGGCAATGCCGGTCTCCGCCTTGAATTTTTCCGCCGCCGCATCATTGCCGGCATAGCTGGCCGCCACATTGCAGCCCGCCGCCTTCAACGCCTTGCTGATTGCAGCGCCGATGCCGCGCGTTCCCCCAGTGACCAAAGCGACACGTGCCATTGCAGTTCTCCTCCGCACCGTTAGCCAGTTTTTGGACTAGGATTATCCCGAGCCTTGTGACGAACCGCAAGAAAAATGCCCGGCGTTTCCGCCGGGCACTTCCATCTTTCAATTGTGCGGCGCGATTAGTTGCGCTCGATGCACATCGCGATGCCCATGCCGCCGCCGATGCACAGCGTGGCAAGGCCCTTCTTGGAATCGCGCTTCTGCATCTCGTGCAGCAGCGTCACGAGAACGCGTGCGCCGGACGCGCCGATCGGATGGCCGATGGCGATGGCGCCGCCATTGACGTTGACCTTGGCCGGGTCCCAGCCGAGATCCTTGTTGACGGCGCTGGCCTGCGCGGCGAACGCCTCGTTGGCTTCGATCAGATCGAGATCCTCGATCTTCCAGCCTGCCTTTTTCAGCGCCGCCCGCGACGCCGGGATCGGTCCGGTGCCCATGATCGACGGATCGACGCCGGCCTGCGCCCAAGAGACGATGCGCGCGAGCGGCGTCTTGCCTTCCTTGGCGGCCTGCGCGGCTGTCATCAGCACCACGGCGGCGGCGCCGTCATTGATGCCGGAGGCGTTGCCCGCGGTGACGGTGCCATCCTTCTCGAACGCCGGGCGCAGCTTGGTCATCGTTTCAAGCGTAGCGCCGTGGCGCGGATACTCGTCGTCGCTGACGATGATATCGCCCTTGCGCGACTTCACCGTGACCGGCACGATCTCATCCTTGAAGCGGCCGGCCTTCTGCGCCGCCTCGGCCTTGTTCTGCGAGGCGACCGCGAATTCGTCCTGCTGCTGGCGGGTGATCTGATACTGCTTGGCGACGTTTTCGGCGGTGTTGCCCATATGGTAACCGTTGAATGCGTCCCACAGGCCGTCCTTGATCATCGTATCGACAAGGTCGAGCGAGCCCATCTTGACGCCCGCCCGGAGATACTGGGCGTGCGGCGCCATGCTCATGGATTCTTGCCCGCCGGCGATGACGACCTCGGAATCGCCGTTGCGCAACGCCTGGTAGCCGAGCGCCACGGCGCGCAGGCCGGAGCCGCAGAGCTGATTGACGCCCCATGCGGGGCTTTCCACGGGAATGCCGGCGGCGATCGAGGCCTGACGAGCCGGATTCTGACCCTGCGCGGCGGTGAGAATCTGACCCATGATGACTTCAGAGACCCGCCCCGGCTCGATTCCGGCACGCTCGAGCGCGCCCTGGATGGCCACCGCGCCCAATTGATGCGCGGGGACGCTGGCGAAAGCCCCATTGAAGCTGCCGACCGGGGTGCGGGCGGCGCTCACAATGACGATATCATCGGACATGCAGTTCTCCTGGAGTTGCGGTCGGGCTGCAGCCGCCGCAATCCGGCGGGGCTGGCGTTCGATCTGATAAGCTTAATCTAGCTATTTTGCGCCGCGGTCCAAGGGGAAATTCCAAGCGGAAAATGCTGGGTGCGGCCTCGGTAACGGGATTTAATCATGCCGACGGACCGGCGCACAAAACGGTAGCCGCAACTGGTTTAAAGTGGTTACTTTGCTGCATTGCATTGTTTGGTGATCCCGCCGGCGGGCGGGTTCCTCCGCCCTCGGATATGTTTTGTGAGAGTTCATGGCGAAATCGGAAACACCCACCACGATCAAAAAATATGCCAACCGGCGGCTCTATAACACCGGCACTAGCACTTACGTCACGCTGGAGGACCTGGCGGCGATGGTGAAAGAGGGTGAGGATTTCCTCGTCTTCGACGCCAAAACCGGTGAAGACATCACCCGCTCCGTGCTGGCGCAGATCATTTTCGAACAGGAGAACAAGGCGGGCCAGAACCTGCTGCCGACGACATTCCTGCGGCAGTTGATCCGCTTCTATGGCGACAGCATGCAGATGGTGGTGCCGCGCTATCTCGAACAGTCGCTCGAAATGCTGACGCGCGAGCAGGAGAAGTTTCGCAAGCAGATGACCAGCGCCTTCGGCACCGGGGCGTTTGGGCCGCTCGAAGAACAGGTTCGCCGCAACATGGAGTTGTTCGAGCGCACTTTCTCGATGTTCAAGCCGTTCGTGCCAACTCGTCCGGATGCGTCGCCGACCGGTGCGCCGACCAAGACGGAGACATCGTCCTCCGACAATATCGATGACCTGCGCCGGCAGATGAAGGAAATGCAGGAACGGCTCGATCGGATGTCGAAGCCATCGGAGCCGGACAAGAGCTGAAGCGTTTTCGAGCGAGGTGGAAACCGGTTCGCGTGAAGAAAACGCGTTAAAATAAAATACAGAGCTCCGCTTCTGACGCCATCAGAAGCGGAAAAGCTTAAGAGCTTCCTCACACGTCACGGCGGCCTTGGTGTGGGCCGGCATCGCGGCCAAAGGTCTGATCCTGAGGAGCAGCGAGCCAGGGGCGCTCCATCGAGGCGAGCCCGAGCAGGCGTCCCTGCAGGTAGTTGCAGCCCCAATCGCGCAGCAGTGCGGCCGACGTTTCGTCCTGCACCCATTCGGCGACCGTTTCGATATGCAGCCGCCGCGCCAGATCGATCAGCGTCTGCACGAACGCGCGGTCGTCGTGCGATTGCGCGAGATGCTGGACGAACGCGCCGTCGATCTTGACGATATCCACGCCGAGCCGCCGCAGATTGCGAAACGAGGTATAGCCGGCGCCGAAATCGTCGATGGCGATGCGGGTGCCGAGGTTCTTCAGCCGTTTGACGAAATTGCCGATATCGTCGAGGTCGCGGATCGCGACCGTCTCGGTGATCTCCACGATCAGGCGTTCGGCGACGCCGGGTGCGGCCGCAAGCGAGGATTCGATGGTCGACCACCAGTCCGGGTCGATGGCGGTCGCGGGTGAGATGTTGAGGCTGAGGCAGATGTGCGGCGTCGCCGTCAGCTCGGCAATGACGAGTTCAAGCACCCGGTGATCGACGAGCCGGATGAGGCCGACCCGTTCGGCCACCGGCACGATATCCGGCGCCATCAGAAACTGCCCGTCGGGCTGCGCCATGCGCACCAGGCATTCGTAGAAGGCGGGACGGCGCGAATCCGTGGTGGCCACCGGCTCGAACGCGGTCACGACACGCCGCTCGTTGAGCGCGGTGACGATTTCCTCGGTCATGCGGATGTTCAGGCGGCGCAGCGATTCGCGCTCGGCGTTCGGACCCCACGCCTCGAACGACCCCGGTCGCCGGCGCTTGGCGGCGTCGAGCGCTTCCTGCGCCCGATTGATCACATCCTCGATGGTGCGCGCATAGCGGGGCGTCGTGACCCCGCCGACCGAGGCGCTCACCGCCACCGGCCCGGAGCCGGTCGGCACCACGTCGTTGCGGATCGCCGCCAGAAAACGTTCGGCCGCGACCGCCATATCGTCGCTGGAGCAGTTCTTCAGCACGATACCGAACTTGTTGTTGGAGAACCGCCCGAGCACGTCGCCGCCGCGCAGTCTGGGCCGGATGCGGCGTGCCACTTCGCAGATCACTTCATCTGCGACGTTGAAGCCGAAGGCATCATTGATGCGGGAGAGCTGATTGATGCCGACCAGCATGAAGGCGCATGTGCCGCGATAGCGTGTGGCTTCCGCGATCGTTTCGGCCAGCGCGTTGAGCAGTTGGGTCCGGTCGAGCTCGCCGGTCATGGCGTCGCGCTGGGCGAGCTTGAGCAGAACCTCGTCGCGCGCGTGCCGCTCATTGATGAGGCGGATGATCCCATGCGCCGACGCCGGTGCGCCGGACTTATCCGGGGAGCAGTGGCCGCTTTCCTCGATCCATTGCAGCGGCGCGCCGGGGCGGAAGCGCAGGCCGTATTCGATCTGATAGCGCCCGCCGGTTCCGGTTTGCGCTTTGCCCGCGCGCTCGATCGCCTCCGCGCGGATCAGAGGTCTTGGCTCGATCATCTGCGCGAAAGCCTTGCCCGTGCCGATCGCCTCAGGGGGGCAATTGGCGAACACTGTCGCGACGTTGTCGCCCCACAGCATCGCGTCGGTTGCGGCGTCCCACCGAAACACGACGTGGCCGAGATCGGACATCAGAATCGGAAGCGAAGGCAGCGTCGGGCGGCCTTCCGGGGCAGATTCACGCTCTGTCGCGGGCATACGATGGGCAACTGAGAAAGGATCGCGAATCAACTGCCGCCTCGGTTGATTGTTCTGGTGAGATTGTAGTGCGTCCCTGTGGACGGGCAACTCGACGGACAGGCTACGCGGTGTTTCTAAAGGAAACCGAAAGAAACAGGTCCCCCGGCACGTCCCGTCAAAGCGGTTTCCGGCGAAGCGGACTCTAGCTCGCCACCAGAAAAAGCGATTGAAAATAAGAGCTTCTGCGCCGTGATCCGGTCGGGCCGGATCATGTTCGCACCGACATATGTCGCTGCCGCCTTCGCCGTGCGGCGGCTAAAGCCGTTGGGTGGAATCAGGCCGGGCGCACCGGTCCGTCGGATTCCGGACGTGGCGTTTCGGTGGAGACGGCATCCGTAGGGGGCGGTTCTGCGGGAACGGCCGGTCCGGCGACCGGAGCGACCGGAGGCGGCGGTGCTGGAACGGAGGGCGGCGGCGGAAGCGGATCGAGCCGGGGCGGCTCGGGAGGCGGCGCCGGCGCGGCTGGGGCTTCGGGGGCGGCGTTGGCGGTGGGCTGGTGCACGAATCGCCGGGCGCGGAGCGCGATCCCCATGAAGAAATCGGCGAAAGCCAGCGCGCAAAGCAGGAAAAAGGTCGAAGTGCCGAACTGCGGCAGCAGCAGGAATTCGGCGGTCGCGCCGGCCAGCACGATGAACGACAGCAGATGGTCGGTGAGATAGCGGCCGCCCGCCTGCGCGATCTTGACCACCTCGAACAGCACCAGAAGAATGCCGAGCGTGATCAGGATGTCGTTGAAGGTGATGGTCCAGTCAGTGCCGGACAGCAGGGCGACCGACGTCACGGAGGTGGCGAAGTCCACCCCCGGCATCAGGAAGATGATGATGTTGAAGATCGCGAACGGGATCAGAAGCAGCGGAAAACCAAACATTGGCCGGGCCTTCCCTTCACCTGCTCCTCGATCGCCGACCGGACGCGATGCGCCGGTCTTAGTCGTCCTTCTTCACCTTGAGCACCTGCCGGCCCTTGTACATGCCGGTTTTCAGGTCGAGGTGATGCGGCCGGCGCAGTTCGCCCGAATCCTTGTCCTCGACATAGGTCGGCTTCTTCAGCGCATCGGCGGACCGGCGCATGCCACGCCGCGAGGGCGACGTCTTTCTTCTCGGAACGGCCATAGTAAATGTCCTTGCAGGTCGTTGGCTGGCCGTCGGTTTCCGAGGGAATCCGGACAGCCGGGCGCGCGCCGGGGCGCGGCCGAAAAACGGGTTCAAGGCCGGGCTTATAGAGGAAGCGGCGGCATGAAGCCAGAGCGAATATCATGTCCGCGCATGTGATGTAAATTGTTGGTCAGGGACGTGATTTCGTCCGTGAGGCGAAGCAGGGCGCAAGATCGATCATCCGCGCCCGCGCCACATAGATTCCGGCGCGCCTGCGCACGCCGCGCGAGGGATTTCGAGCGCTTCGAACGAGCGGATTCGGCAGAATCGCCGCCATAAGCGCCGCTTCCTGGGCCGAAAGACTGGCAGCGGCCTTGCCGAAAGCCGCCCGCGCGCCTGCTTCCGCGCCGAACTGGCCGTTCGGTCCCCACTCGGCGATGTTCAGGTAGATTTCAAGAATCCGCTGCTTGGGCAGCACCGCGTCGATCCATAAGGCGAGCGGCAGTTCCAGCGCTTTGCGCAGGATGCTGCGGCCGTGCCACAGGAATAAATTCTTGGCGACCTGCTGGGTGATGGTCGAGCCGCCGCGCGTCGCCTCGCCGTCCTGTGCATCTTCGATCACCTCCTGCAGCGAATCCCAGTCGATTCCCCGATGGCTGCAGAACTTGGCGTCTTCCGCCGCGACCACGGTGCGGGGCAGAACCGCGGCGATCTGGTCGAGGCCGCGCCACTCCCGCGTGACGCTGGCGCCGGTCAGCCATCGCGCCAGCATCAAGGTCGAAACCGGCTGGCCGAACTGGTAGAGCGGCGTCAGCGCATAAGGCAGCGCCAGCATGGCCACCAGCGCCACCAGCATTATCCGGATGAAGCGTTTCAAGCCCGTCCTTTCGTCCTGAACCGCGAGGGCGGCTCAGGTAACAGGAATCGGGGCGCCTCTGCAAAGAACGGGACAGCAGTCTCCATCCCGCGTCGCGATCCTGTCGCCCGATTGACGAAGCGAGCGTCATGACAGATTGTCGCCTCCATCTTTGAACTGGAGTAATTCGGGAATGAGCGCCGGACTTTCGCCCGCTGATTTCATGCAACGCCTGGACGCTACGGCGGAGGAGACCGAGGCTTTGCTGGCCCGGATGTTGTCCGATGACGTACTGCCCGACGAGATCGCTCGCCCGAAGCGGGTGATGGAGGCGATGCGCTATTCCAGCCTCGGCGGCGGCAAGCGGTTGCGCCCGTTTCTGGTGGTCGAAAGCGCCGCCGTGTTCGGCGTCGATCGCAAGGCTGCGTTGCTCGCCGGCGCCGCGCTCGAATGCATCCATTGCTACTCGCTGATCCATGATGATCTGCCGGCGATGGACGACAGCGATCTGCGGCGCGGACGGCCGACGCTGCACAAGGCCTATGACGACGCCACCGCCATTCTCGCCGGTGACGGCCTGCTGACGCTGGCGTTCGACATCGTCACGCGCGACGAGATCCATCACGATCCCAAGGTCCGGCTGTTGCTGACGCGGGCGCTCGCGCGCGCCTCGGGCATCGGCGGCATGGTCGGCGGCCAGATGCTGGACCTCGCCGGCGAAGGCCGCTTCGGCGATCGCGAGCCGGTCGATGTCGCGCGTCTGCAGCAGATGAAGACCGGCGCGCTGTTGCGCTTCGGCTGCATCGCGGGCGCGATCCTTGGCGAAGCCGACGCCGACGCCTATCGCGCGCTCGACGCCTATGGTCGCGCGCTCGGCGAGGCGTTCCAGATCGCCGACGACCTGCTCGATGTCGAGGGCGATGCGGCGACGCTCGGCAAAGAGACCGGGCAGGACGCGGCGCTCGGCAAGACGACCTTCGTCACGCAGCTCGGCATCCACGGCGCCAAGCAGCGTGTGCGCGATCTGCTGACGCAGGCGGATGCGGCGCTGGCGCGGTTCGGCGCGCGAGCCGACGTGTTGCGTGCGGCCGCGCGCTTCGTCGCCGAACGCAAAAACTGAGAACCAAAAACCAAGACCATGGCGACATGAGCGAGGACAGGACGAAGGAACAGTATCTCGCTCGGATTAGGAAGTGGCCGCGCGCATTGCGTTTTGTCTATGCGCGGGCGCGCACTTTCATCGCGCTCGTTTGCGGCGTCGTTGTCTATGCCGCGCTTCCGGCCGCGGTTGCGCCGGTGTCGCGGCTTCTGATCGCCTGGGACGTGTTCGCCGCATTCTATCTGATGCTGGTCTATGCCGTCGTGCTGCGCGGCGGCATCTCCTATATCCGCCATCAGGCCGCGTTGCAGGACGACGGCCGATTTCTCATCCTCCTCGTCACCGCGATCGGCGCGTTCGCAAGCATCGCCGCGATCGTGTTCGAACTCGGCCAGCCGCATCGCGGCGCCGGCGAAGTGACGCTGGCGATCGTGACCATCGCGCTGTCATGGACCGTGGTGCACACCACCTTCGCGCTGCATTACGCGCACGACTATTACGGCAGTACGCCGGCCGGCGGACTGGTCTTTCCCGGCGACGACAAGCCGGACTACTGGGATTTCGTCTACTTCTCGTTCGTCATCGGCATGACGGCGCAGGTGTCGGATGTCGGCGTCACCAGCAAGGCGATCCGTCGCACGGCGACCGCGCATGGCGTGATTTCGTTCGTCTTCAACACCGCGTTGCTGGCGCTGACGATCAACATCGCCGCCAGCGCTTTGTCATGAGGCGATGTTGTGGCTATTCGGCGGCGGTATTGCGGCCGTTGCCGTAGCGCTGGTCGATATAGTCGATCACCAGCGCCTTGAAATCGGCCGCGATGGTCGGGCCGCGCAGGGTGCGGAACTTCTTGCCGTCGACGAAGACCGGCGCCGCCGGAGCCTCGCCGGTGCCGGGCAGCGAGATGCCGATATCGGCATGCTTGGATTCGCCGGGGCCGTTGACGATGCAGCCCATCACCGCGACGTTGAGACCCTCGACGCCAGGGTAGCGGGTCTTCCACGTCGGCATCTCGTCGCGGATGAAATCCTGAATGCTGCGCGCCAGCTCCTGGAACGTGGTCGAGGTGGTGCGGCCGCAGCCGGGGCAGGCCGCGACCAGCGGCACGAAGGTGCGGAAGCCCATGGTCTGCAGCAGTTCCTGCCCGACCTGGACCTCGCGGGTGCGGTCGCCGCCGGGCTCCGGCGTCAGCGAAATGCGGATGGTGTCGCCGATGCCGTCCTGCAACAGGATGCCGAGCGCGGCCGAGGAGGCGACGATGCCCTTGGAGCCCATGCCGGCCTCGGTCAGGCCGAGATGGATGGCGTAGTCGGAGCGCGCGGCGAGGTCGCGATAGACCGCGATCAGATCCTGCACAGCCGAAACCTTGGCGGACAGGATGATGCGGTTCTTCGGCAGGCCGATCTCCTCGGCGCGCGCCGCCGAGGTCAGCGCCGACTGCACCATCGCCTCGCGCATCACCGCGCGGGCGTCGCGCGGCGAGGCCAGCCTGGCGTTCTCTTCCATCAGATGCGTCAGCAATTCCTGATCGAGCGAGCCCCAGTTGGCGCCGATGCGCACCGGCTTGCCGTACCGGATCGCGAATTCAACGATGTCGGA
>JBEBWH010000098.1:0-9767 GCA_040392305.1 Bradyrhizobium sp.
CGTCAAAACAAAAACATGAAGCTTCGCTTCTGATTCCGTCGAGAGGCGAAAAAGTTCCAACGTCATAATGGCGCGGGATGCCCTTGTTCGTAGCGCTGCGGCTATATGGCGAGGTATTTCTGCAACACGCCGTCGCGTGACATTTCCTCAGGCAGACCGCGCGCAACGATCTCACCCTTTTCGAGAATGATGCAGCGCTGGGCCATGCGCATGATCATCGGTACATTCTGCTCGACGATGACGATCGTCATGCCTTCCCGCCGATTGATTTCCGCGAGCGTAATCGCGATCTGCTGGACCAGAAGCGGCATGATGCCGTCCGATGGCTCGTCCAGCAGCATAACCTTGGGATCGGTCATCAGGCCACGACCGATGGCTAACATCTGCTGCTCGCCACCACTCATCGAGCCGCTTGCCTGGTCCATCCGCTCCGCAAGCCGGGGAAAATAGGACAGCACTTCGTCAAGCCTATTGCGCGCCCCGCGCCCGGACGCGATGCGCCCCATCTCGAGGCTGTCGCGCACCGTCATTTTCGGGAACATGCCGCGTCCCTGCACGATCGTCGTCAAGCCCGCGCGGGCGCGGGCATGCACGGGCCAATTCGTAACATCCTTTCCGTCGATCCTGATCGCCCCCCGGCTGACAGGCAGAAGACCTGAAAGGGCGCGGATAAGCGTGCTCTTACCCATGCCGTTACGGCCGAGCACGCCGAGAATTTCACCGCTTGCAACCGTGAGGGAAACGTTCCGCAACACTTCGATGCCGTCATAACCGACATCGATGTTTTCAACCTCGATCGTCATTCGTCCGTCCCGAGATAGACTGACCGCACGGTCGGATCGGCCGCCACCTCATCGAAGGAGCCTTCCATGAGGACCTTTCCGAGATGGAGCACGGTGACAGGCGAGTGCAGGTCGCGAATGAAATGAATGTCATGCTCGATGATGATGATTGTCAGGCGATGCTCATCGGCGAGATTCCGGATCAGCCGGCCGGTTGCCGCCGTCTCCTCGCTCGTCATCCCGGCTGCCGGCTCGTCAAGCAACAGAAGACGCGACTCATTGCCGATCAGCAATCCGACCTCGAGCCATTGACGCTGACCGTGGGAAAGCTCCCGTGCAGGCGTCGACCGCAACTCTGCAAGGCGCACCGCGTCGAGCACCCGGTCGATCTTCCGCGCGCGTGCGCCGCTGTCCGGCTCGATGCGCAGAATGGAAAGCTCGACGTTCTCGTAGACGGATAGATTGTCGAACACCGTCGGCGTCTGGAATTTGCGGCCGATCCCGATCCGCGCCCGTTCGACCACAGAAAGATTAGTGATGTCGCGACCGTCATAGGTGATGCGGCCTGCCGAAGGCGCCTGGTGCCCCGACAGCATGCTGAGAAACGTTGTCTTGCCGGCGCCATTCGGCCCGATGACGCACCTTACAGCCCCGACATCGATGCGGAAGTCGATATTCTCATTTGCGGTCAACCCGCGAAACCGCTTTGTCAACCCCTGTGTCGTCAGCAGTTCAGCCACGGGAGCCCTCCGTTCGCGACACCTGCAACGGCTTGTCTTTTCCGCGTGACATCGTGAGCCTGTTCGCGACTGTTGCGAACGCTCCTGCAATGCCGTCACGGGAGAACATGATGACGAGGATGAATATGAAGCCCAGCGCCAACTGCCAGTATTGCGGCGAGATCGAGCTGAGATAGTTCGACAGCGCCGATACGATCACGCCGCCGGTCAGCGCGCCAAGGAGCGACAGCCGCCCGCCGATCGCCACCCAGACCACCACCTCCGTCGAGAACGTAACGCCGGCAAGCGAGGGCGAGACGAAGCCCGCATGGGTCGCATAGAGCGCTCCGGCAAAACCTGCCAACGCACCCGACAACGCGAAAGCCACGGTTTTGTAGAATGACACATTATAGCCCAGCGCCGTCATGCGATCTTCATTCTCGCGGATGCCGACGAGAGTCTTGCCGAACGACGATTGCATCAGCGCCTTCAGCAAAAAATAGATGATCGGCACCACCACGAGCACCGCATAATAGCTCGCGACGTCGCCGGTGAGCGGGATCTCGCCGAACGGCCCCAATCCAAGCGCCATCCTGTCGACGAACAGACCGTTATAGCCGCCGGTGATTTCGGACTGACTGACGGCGAGTTGCTCGACAATGATCGACAGAGCCAAAGTGATCAGCACGAAATAGGTGGACTTCACCCCTGCGCTGAACAGAAAGTAGCCAGCGATCGCCGCCAGCAATGCGCCCGCGAGCGCGCCGCACAGAATGCCGAGATAGCCGCCAAAGCCACCGAGGCCCGATTGCATGACCAATCCCATGCCGTAGGCGCCGATCGCGAAAAACGCCGCCTGGCCGAAACTGACGATGCTCGCCCACCCCCACAACAACCCGAGCGACATCGCCAGCACGCCGAACAGAAGGTATTGCGGCAGAATGTAGACCGGATAGCCTCCAAACACGCCCGGCACCAAAGCAAGGAGCGCGAAAACAACGAGAGCCACAGCCTTCTCGCCGCGAAATGCGTTGGCGAAATCAACCTTCATGATCGCCTCACTTCTCGCCGAAAAGGCCCTGCGGACGGAACCGCAGGATCAATATCGCGATGAAGAACACCGCAACCTGCGCTACGACCTGGGACGAAAACAGCGCAAGGATGGTCTCGCTGCCGCCGATAAAGAAACTTCCCAACAGCGTGCCGCCGAGGATCTGCCCGATGCCGCCCACGATGACAACGAAGAAGGAGCGGATGAGAAACACGTTGCCGATATAGGGATCGATGCTCAGCATCGGCGCGAGAAGCGCTCCCGCCAGCCCCGCCATGGCGCAGCCAAAGCCAAAAACCATTTTGTATGTCGCAGCGATGTTGAGACCGAGCAGGCTCGCCATCTCGCGATTCTGAATCAACGCGCGAATCTTGATGCCGATCGAGGTTTTTAACAGAACGAACGCTGTCGCCAGCAGCAGTATCACCGTTACTCCCGCGACGAACGTCTTGTAGGCCGGCAGATCGTAGAACGGCGTGTGGATGGCGGACGGAAACGGGCTTGGAACGTTCCGGAACGACGTCCCGAAGATGATCTTGATCAGTTCAGTCGAGATGAGGAAGAAACCCCATGTGAGCAGCAGTGTATCGAACGGCCGATGGTAAAAATGCCGAATGACGAGATGCTCGAAGACAAGACCGATCAGCCCCACGCCGACAGCGGCGAACACAACCGCGGCAAAGAACGGCGCCCCGCTCTCGACCGCATACCAGGCGAGATAGGCGCCAAGCGTCAGCATCGCTCCGTGGCCCAGATTGATAACGCCGACCAGGCCATAGATGATCGCCAATCCGAACGCGGCGAGCGCAAGCGAAAAAGTAATAAGCGTAGCGTCGATACCTACGCTTATGGCAGTCTGCATCGGGTGCACTCACGTTGGAAGGACGAACGGCCCGCGCCTTGACACGGGCCGCCATTATTAAATGGAAGAGCTACAGGGGAAGGTCGCAGCGCGCATCGAGCGGTATCGCACGATCCAGCGACTGAACCTTCTCGAACATATCGTTGACGCTGGTCCAGTTCTCACGGACCTTCATCAGATATGATGGGACAATCGCCTGATTGTCCTGCTCGCGCATGGTCACGCTGCCCTGCGGCGCCTTGTCGAAGGTCAACCCCTTCAGGTTGGTCCGCAGCGCCTTGGTGTTCACCTCGCCAGCCTTGGCAATGGCCATCGCGGCCATATGCGCGGCGTTGTACATGCCGACGCCCACCGTATTGACCAGCGTATTGTTGCCGAACTTTGCCTTGAACTTGTCGAGGAACGCCTTGTTGTTCGGCGTATCGATCGACATAAAGTAGTCGAAGCTGACATAGGTATTGGCCGAGACCTTCGGTCCGAGCCCCGAGGTGACGACCTCCTCGTCGTCCACCGTCCAGATCACAAAATCCTTCTGCATGCCGGCAGCCGCGAACTGCTGGCGGAAGTTGACCGTATCGCTGCCGGTGAGCGAGTGGAAAACGATGTTCGCGCCGGAGCTGCGGATATCGCGCAGCACGGATTCATATTGCGGCGTGTTGAACGGGATATAGACCTCGCCCACGACCTCGCCGCCGAGTTCCTTCAGCTTCTGCTTGGTGACGTCATTGGTCACGCGGGGCCAAGCATAGTCGGAGCCGATCATGAAGAACTTCTTGCCGTACTTCTTGGTCATGTATTCAAGATGCGGCCAGACCTGCTGCGTCGGCTCGGGACCAAACATGAAGATGTTGGAATTGCACACGCCCGGAGCGTATTTCTTTTCCTGTCCCTCGTACCAGGTCGGGTAGAGCAGGATCTTGTCCGCCGCCTTGACGACGGGACCGGCCGCGTTTCGTTCCGCACTGGAGAACGTTCCGGCGAGAAAATCGACACGTTCCTGGCGAATGAGCCTGTTGGCCTGCTCGACAACAACACGGGGCTCGGTCTTGGAGTCGCCGATCACGACTTCGATCTGACGGCCAAGGACACCGCCCGCGGCGTTGATCTCGTCGACCGCAAGCTGAAACCCGGAGATGTGCGCCTTGCCGTATACGGTCCACGCTCCGGTGAGCGGCGAAATAACGCCGACCCGGATCGGACCTGCGGCTGAAGCAGAGGTGATGAGCGCCGGCGAAGCCAGCGCCACCACGCCCGCACCTGTCGCCTTGAGGAAGGAACGACGCGACGGCCCGCCGCCGCCAAATTTCTTGCCGGAATTGTTCATATCTGCCTCACCTGAATTAATGTTTTGTCTTTGTCTTGCGATTTCGGCGCCGCATCGGCCTCAAGAGATTGGCGGCGCCGCTGCGGTTCAACGTTCAATCGAGCTCCGGTGCACGCCGATGCTGCGTCGCCTGCTCATACGCATAGGCGTAGGCCAGCAGGTCGGCTTCACTCCATTGACGCCCCACCACGATCAGGCAGAACGGCGAGCCGGACGCATAGTATCCGGCAGGCACGGTTACGCCCGGAAGTCCCGCGATGTTGATCTCGCAAACCGTCGTTTCAAGAATCGGCTCGGAACCGAATATCGGCGCAAGCTCGCTCCGCATTTGCGGGAAGATCAGCGCGTCAAGGTTCTCCCGATCCATCACACCATTGAAGATCTCAAGATAGGCTTCCCGCGCGGCAATAAAATCGGTCAGCCGGGGAGGCTCGGTGGGATTGGCGAGACATGCATTGAAGTCCGGCAGATTCGGCATGTATTCGAGCACGCCGCCCTTTGCGAAGGGGTTCTGCGCCTTGGTCGCCTCAGCGAACTCAGGAAAACTCTTGAGCGCAGCATCCGGCCCAAGGCGACGCAGATACTGATGGATGTCGTACGGCACCGACTCCATTCCCCGCGCGTCAAACTCCTTCAGCGGCGGCGTCGGCTGACGCAGCTCGGCAAACCCGGAGCCCTTGAAAGGATCCTCGACGAGAGCGGCGCCGAGCTGCGCGAGTTCACCCTGCGCGCGTTTATAGAGCTGCGTCGCTTCCTCGGAGAGCGGCAGGCTTCGCCAGCCGAGCCCATAGAGCCCGATCCGCTTGCCCTTGAGCGCATCCTTGTCGAGCTTCGAGGTATAACCGCCCTTGGGGCGATGACCGACGCCAGCGATCGTCTTCGGATCTTCCGCGGTATAGCCGGCAAGCACGTCGAGCGTGAGCGCGACGTCGCGCACACAGTGCGCGATCGGCCCAACAACGTCACGATTGCTCGACAGCGGCATCACGCCGACATTCGGAACCAGCGCGAATGTCGGCTTAACGCTGGGAAGCCCCTGAGCCGATGCGGGATTTTGAATCGAGCCACCGGTCTCCTCGGCAAGGCCAAGCACCGCAAGGCTGGCGCCCACGGCAGTGGCGGTGCCGGCGCTGCTGCCACCGGGAAGAAACTCACGCCCCGCAGAATTGAATGTCGGTCCGGCCCAGCTGTCGTTCGCATGGCTGCCGGTGTGGCTGAGGCTCGGCACGTTGGTCTTCCCCAGGATAACCGTGCCTGCGGCTTTCATCCGCGCAACAACAGGAGAGTCGGTGCCCGGCATCAGATCGATGCCGCCGGTCTTGGAGTGCAGCAACCGCCATCCCGCGGTGGTGGGAAAGCCCACCATATCAAGCGTTTCCTTGACCACGACCGGAACGCCATCGAGCGGGCCGAGAGACTTCCCGGCGGCACGACGCTGGTCGCTGGCCCGCGCGTCAGCCAACGCATCGGGATTGAGAAACACAATCGAATTATAGCGCGGATCAATTTCCGCAATCCGATCGAGAAATGCCTGCGTCAGCGCCTCCGATGTCACTCGCCCCTCTGCGAAAGCGGCGTGAATCTGATCGACGGTCAGCTCGATGAGATCGACTTGCGGAGTTACCTTGGACAATGACATTCCCTCTCAACAGAAACGTGGGCGCGTCTGCCGCACCTCTGGCCATGCAATGATGGATGGCGACAGCTCTCACCGCACCGATGACGCGCAGGAGGGATCCGCCGGAAACATTAGAGAGGGAAATATTTTCTTTTTCAAGTATTTTTTCGCGGAGAGATCAAAATGTCTCAATCACGCGAAATTCTATCCCGTCGGCCTGCGCAAGATAGATCGGCATTGCAGCGCGCCCCCCGCTAAGCGTAACGGGGCCTCGCGCGCCGCGGTAAACAATGTTGCTCGCGACTTCCAGCAACGGCTTTGGCGCCAGCGAGCCCGCGCGGCGCGCAGCCTCCTCGAGAAACCTCAAGCCCTCATAGTTCGATTGCCCCACGGAGCCTGGAGGTGCGGAGGTGGCGCCGAATGCATCCTCGTAGCGGGAGACGAACGATTCGGTATCCGGCGAATGAACGCAATTGAAATAGCCGGATGCACAAAACAGATTGTCCGTGTTGTCCGGTCCTATTCCCAGCAGAACGGTTTCATCAAATGCACTGGCGAGCCGCAGAATCTTGGGCGCAAGACCATGCTCCGCAAATGAGCGATTGAACTTGATGCTATCGGTGCCGATCAGGGAAACAAGAACGACGTCCGGATCAGCCGCACGGATACGCGCGATATGCGCCTCATAGTCGTCCTCGCCAACCGGCACAAACTCCTCGCCGACAAGCTGACCACCGCTTTCACCGATATATTGCTTCATCGCCTGATGAGAGAGCCAGGGCCAGACATAATTGGAGCCAATCAGATACCAGCGCTCGGCCTTCTTTTTATTGGCGAACCAGTGGATTGCAGGGCGCAGCTGGTTTCGAGGCGTCTCCCCGATGGCGACAACGCCTGGCGTTCGCTCGCCGCCCTCATAGACCGTCGTATAGATGTAAGGAATCCGCCCGCCGATGTGCTTGCGCAGCGCAACGCGCACCGCGCTTGTATGCGAGCCGATGATGACATCGACTTCATCGAGCGCGATGACGTCCCGCACGCGATGCGCAATCTGCTCGACCGTACCGCTGGCATCGAGAAACAGAATCTCGATCTCCCGTCCCAGGATGCCGCCGCGCGCATTGATTTCCGATGCCGCAAGCAACGTGCTGTTCATCGTTGACGGGGCCCAGATTCCCGGCGAGCCGGAAAGCGCGACAAAATTAGCAATTCGCAGCTTACTCGGGTCGCCGCGGCGCTTTGGCAGATCGCCCTCCTTCGTTCCCAGCGCGGAGATGACCGCATCACGCGCGGGCCCCTTCAGGAACTGCCACGGCGTTGGCAGCAATGCGGCGGGCATGCATTCAGCCATTGCGGACAATATTATACCCCATCAATTCCAGCGCTGCTTCGACCGCAAATCCAGCCGGCAATCGATATTTTAGGACAAAATATTGAATTTTCAACTTTCTGCATGCATAAAGAGCGATATCGCATCATTGATGTCCGGAATTTTGAGGCCTCAGCCGTGGCCAAGCCAGCCCCAAGCGACCTGCCCCTCACAGAGCACCTTGTCTATCTGTTAGCACAAGCAAACCGCGAGGTTTCCCGCCAACTGGACGAGCGGTTGCGCCAGGAGGGCGTCCCTGTCGAGCAATGGCGCATCCTGACAATCCTTTCGAGCGGCAAAGGCCTGTCGATGGGCGAACTCGCCGAGGCCGTTCTCCTCAACCATCCCACACTCACAAAAATGATCGACCGCATGGTCTCCGAAGCGCTCGTTTATCGGGCACAGGATCCCAAAGACCGGCGCAAGGTCCTCATGTATCTGTCCGATCGCGGCAAGGCGCTCGCCAAGCGGCTGAAGCCGCTGGCGCAGAGTCACGAGGCTCGCATCATTCAGAACTACGGCGACAAATCAACGAATGAACTCAAGCGCCTGCTGGGTTCACTGATCGAAAGATCGACCTCGACCTAATCTTCCGCCGGCACTGCCTGGCGCTCCGCGCATCGCCAACGCAAGAGCGAGCCGATCGCTGGCCGGCCGTCCCCGCAAGCGCGCATCCCGAACGGCCGGGGATCCGACGTCGGTCGGGGGCGCAGCCCCCATGATGCGACCGATCAGAAATGTTCTTCGCGCGCCGCCGAGGCCAGCTCGCTCAGCGAGGTCGCGGACTTCAGCCACGCATCGATTTTTGGCAGCTCGGTCTCGAAGAAGAAACGACAGGCCCGCAGCTTTCCCTCCTGGAATGCGCGCTCGTCGGCGCCCGACGCTTCCAGATGCGCGGCCGCGCATCCCTGCTCCAGCCAAAGCCACGCCATCACGAGATGCCCGAACGCCCACAGAAACGGCGTGGCATTGTCCATCGCCTTCGCAGGCGCACGGTCCCTCAACTCGGCAAGCGCAGCGGAGACAGCGCTCCACGCCTGATCGAGTTCGGCGCCGCGAGGGGCAAGCGCCGGCACCGATGAGGCCCGCGCGATCGTGCCCTGCATGGCAGCTACAAACGCGTTCAGGGTCTGCCCGTCGTCGCGAAGAATCTTGCGGCCAAGCAGGTCGATCGCCTGTATCCCGGTCGTCCCCTCATGGATGGGGTTCAAGCGGTTATCGCGCCACAACTGCTCCACATCGAAATCCCGCGTATAGCCGTAGCCGCCATGGATCTGGATGGCGAGATCACAGGCAGCCAGCCCGTATTCGGAAGACCAGGTCTTGGCGACCGGCGTGAGCAGCCCAAGCAACAGGTTGCTTTCAGGATCGGACCGGTCGACCAGCTGCGCGCAGTAAAGACAGAGCGCCAGCGCGCCTTCGGCATAGACCTTCTGCGTCAACAGCATTCGCTTGACGTCGGGGTGAGTGATGATCGGCACCGGCGCGCCCGACCGCACGCCGATCGGACGCCCCTGCGTGCGCTCGCGGGCGTAGGCGACCGAGAGCCGGTAACTGCGATAGGCGAGAGCCGCCGCCCCCAGCCCGACGCCGATCCGCGCCTCATTCATCATCTGGAACATCTGGCGCAGGCCCTGGCCCGGCTCACCGACCAGCCACCCGATCGCGCCGCCATTCTCGCCGAAATTGAGCAGACAGTTCGCTGTTCCGCGATAGCCCATCTTATGGTTGAGACCGGCGACCACGATGTCGTTCCTCGCGCCATCCGGCAGCACTTTGGGCACGATGAACAGCGACAGCCCTTCGGTGCCTTCAGGCAACCGGCCGTCGGCCGTCGGCACCTTGGCCAGAACGAGATGAACGATGTTCTCGCTCACATCCTGATCGCCGCCGGAAATCCACATTTTGTTTCCGGTCAACCGATAGCGATGGCCGAAATCGTCTTCGCCGTCGGCGTCGGCGCGGCTGCGGATGTCGGCCAGGCTCGAGCCCGCCTGCGGCTCCGACAGGCACATGGTGCCGAACCAGCGGCCCGCGATCTC
>JBEBWH010000099.1:0-9714 GCA_040392305.1 Bradyrhizobium sp.
GGCCGGCAGGTTCAGGATCGGTTCGCGCGGAGCACTCAACGGTTCAACCCGGCCGACTTTTGGACTGGCTCGTCTGTTAAAGGGCTATCGATCCGGGCGCAAGGCGCAGCACGTACAACTCGCGGCGATCGGCGCTCCGAAATTGCTGGCCACGCTCCGGAACTAGATTCGAAAGCCCCGCTATCCCTTTGCGATCCAACGCCTCTCCTGAGCGAACCCAGTCCCGGCAGACGGCTCCCTGACCATTGACGACAAAATCACGTCGCCAACGAAAAAGAGGGCCGTCGGCCCTCTTTTGGTTTCATGGCGGATTGGCCCGCTCGCAGACGTCGCCGGCGCCGGATGAACCCACCCCTCCCCGCGCCGGCCGGCCTGATCTTGTTGACGCCGCCCCCGTCATCGGCCTGCGGTGGAGAACGCCGGCCGCCTGATCGGAGCAGGCTTTTCTAACCGCGCTACGTGAATCCCCCAAGCTCATAGTTAACTTAACGTTAACGCCACGAAGCTGGGCATGACTCCGCCTGCGGCATGGACGCTGCATCACCCCTCCTGCACAACAACAGTTAACGCGAGTCGGTGGCCGGATTCGGCACAGCCTGTCCCCGCCACCGGCCGGTTCGGCACAGGGAACATGAAGCATCCGTCGGTTCGCGCGTTTTTCGCTTACTGGGATCGCAAGCGTGGCTTTGCGGCTGCGCCGACGCGCGCCGACTTTGCCCCCGACGCAGTCCGGCATTTGCTCGGCGACGCCTTCGTGGTGGCGGGCCACCCGGCCGCCGCCGGCTATCCCGTGCGCGTCGCCGGCACGCGCCTGTGCGCGCTGTTCGGCCACGACATCAAGGGACGGAGTTTTCCCGGACTGTTCACGCCCGCAAGCCAGCCCGACTGCGAGGCCATGCTCGCCGCGGCGCTGGAGGACACGCTGGCCACGGTCGCCGGCGCGAGCGCGATCCTGCCCGGACGCACGATCCATCTCGAACTGCTGCTGTTGCCGTTCGCCGCGCAGCCGCATGCGCCGCCGACCCTGACCGGGCTGCTCGCCCCGCTCGATGGCGGCGGCGCGCTCGCGGCGGTGCCGCCGCTGCATCACCTGACCCTGACCACATGGCGTCATCTGCATCGCCCCGAGCGCTTGCGGCCGCATGCGATGCGCCGGCGCGAGATCGTCCGGGGCATGACGCTCTATGAAGGCGTGCGCGATTTGCACGGCGCTCCGGGGCCGGTGTAACCTGCCGCCGGTCAGGCGTGGTAAGCACTCATTAACCCTGAGCGGGCTAGGTTCACTCTTACCGAGAACCGGCTTTTCCGTGAGGCGATGGCAGCGCTGGCGCAACGACAATCTCCCCTGCCGCTCGCAGAGGAAAGAAGGCGCTTTCAGCGGGTGAAGGTTCACCTGCTGGGCCGCTACATGCTGCCGGACCGGCGCGAATATCCCTGTCAGGTCGTCAACATGTCGCCGGGCGGTTTAGCGCTGCTCGGCCAGGGCATCGGGCGCACCGGCGACCGCGTCATCGCTTATCTCGACCATGTCGGCCGCGTCGAAGGCAAGATCGTGCGGATGATCGACAATGGCTTCGCCATGACGGTCAGCGCCACGCCGCGCAAGCGCGACAAGCTCGCCTCGCAGCTCACCTGGCTCGCCAATCGCGACATCCTCAACCTGCCCGAAGACCGCCGTCACGAGCGCGTGGTGCCGCGCAATCCGATCTCGCGGCTGACCTTCGACGACGGCCTCGAACTGATGTGCCGCATCATCGACGTGTCGCTGTCGGGCGCGGCCATCGCCGCCGACTATCGCCCGGCGATCGGCTCGCAGGTGACGCTCGGCCGCGTGCCCGCGCGCGTGGTGCGCCACCTCGACGAAGGCTTCGCGCTCGAATTTCTGTTCGAGCAGCATCCCGACTCTCTCGAAGATAGCGTCACCGCCAGGTAAACGCCGCGCCGCCTCCGCAGGCCGGATTCGCTGCGCCGACACCTGCTCGCCTGCGCAATCCAGCTTCCGCCGCAAGCATTGAAGCGCACCGACATGGTTAAAAGCGCCGGCGCTGCCGCGCGCGAAAGACCGCCCCCGCAAGCTTTCGAATCTTAACCGCGCGGATTGCGCCGGATGCGGCAACGATGCGTTCACCATCGGCATGGTTGCGCGTGTCTTACTTCGATGCGTGGCATTTGAATCGCATTCGCCTCAAATGCCCATCGCGGACTTAGCCGCCGCGCAAAGCGTCTGTGTGAATGATGGCCCCAACAAGAAACGGGGGCCACAATGTTTGGAATTCAGGGACGGGGGTTCGGAATTGCAATCGCGGCCATGCTGCTCGGCATGTCCGCATCCACAGCCAACGCATCGGGACGCACGCTCTATGCAAGCCTCGGCGAGGCGACGCGCGCACCGATCGGCTACGTCGAATTTTGCGCCGAGACGCCAGCCGACTGCGCCGCAAGTGCAACCGAGCCGCGCGACATCGTGATGACGAAGACCGCGTGGAAGGATCTGGTGCGCGTCAACGACTGGGTCAACGCCACCATCAAGCCGATGACCGATCAGGATCATTGGGGCGTCGTCGAGAAGTGGTCGTATCCGACCGACGGCTATGGCGACTGCGAAGACTATGTGCTGCTCAAGCGCAAGATGCTGCTCGATGCCGGATGGCCACGCGAGGCGCTGCTCATCACCGTCGTGCGCGACAAGCAGGGCGACGGACATGCGGTGCTCACCGTGCGCACCAACAAGGGCGAGTTCGTGCTCGATAACCAGAACGAGCAGGTGCTGCCGTGGACCGAGACCGGCTACCGCTTCGTCAAGCGGCAGTCGCAGTCCGATCCCAATGCCTGGGTGTCGCTCGGCGTCAATCATCCGGCGGTCGCGACCGCCACGGCGAAGGGACACTGAGCATTCGAACCAACGCGGCCGGTCCTACCCACCCCTCCCCGTCCCAGACCGGTTTGCGCGCGGCCAGCTTTCCCCGAAGCTGGCCGCACTTTTTTGTGCGGCGGGATGGAGTTGGCGTCAGCCGATCTTTTTCAGCCCCGCCCGGAAGCGGCGGCCGTTCCTGACGTAATGGTCCGCGCCCGCGAACAGCATCGCGGAGGCCGCCGGATCGAGCGTGCGCACGACGCGCGCCGGCGCGCCGACGATCAGCGAGTTGTCGGGAAAAGTCTTGCCTTCGGTCACGACCGCGCCGGCGCCGACCACGCAGCCCTTGCCGATGCGCGCGCCGTTCATCACCACCGCGCCCATGCCGATCAGCGCGCCATCCTCGACGGTGCAGCCATGCAGGATGACATTGTGGCCGATGGTGCAGTTCCTGCCGACGCTGAGCGGAAAGCCTTCGTCGGTGTGGAAGGTGCAGTTGTCCTGCACGTTGGAGCCTTCGCCGACCTCGATCAGTTCGTTGTCGCCGCGCAGCACGGCGTTGAACCAGACGCTGACGCCCGCATGCAGCCGCACCTTGCCGATGACGCGCGCGCTGTCCGCGACGAAACAGTCGCCATCCGCGGGCAGTTCGGGGGCGAGCCCGTCGAGTTCATAGATCGCCATTGCTTGTTCTCCTTGTCGTTGCCGCAAGACTTGCACGACTCGGACTGAATTGGCGAGCCCGCGAGAGGATCAGGCCAGCAGGCCGACGGTTTCCAGCAGCAGCACGACGACGGTGCCCGACATCAGGCTCCAGAAGCCGACCAGAACGGTCGCGAACATGACGAACTGAAACCGGCGCGGCGCTTCGGTGGTGTCGAGCAGCGTGTTGCGCATGATGATGAAGGGCGCGGCGAAGACGAGGAACGGCACCGCCGCCAGCGCCCGCGCCAGCGCGCGGTCCTCCAGCAGCGCGAAGCCCGCCGGCCGATCGGCCAGCGCCTGATAGCCACTGGTCAGCAGCCCCGCGAGCGAGAAACCGATCAGCAGGGTGAAAAGCGAATTCACGACATCCGGCGACATCCGGCAAACCTCGACGGCAGCGATGCCGGAAGATCGCAGACATCCCGCGCGGCGGCCACGTCATCCTTAAAAAAGGGTTAACGCATGGCGCGTGGCGGCGGCATGGCCGCGGGCGACAGCGCTCACAGGGCAAAAGACGCCACATTCCATGGCATAATCGGCTGATTCGATGCCGCCGGACGGAGCCCTGCCCGGTTCCGCCGTGGTAGCGGATGCGGCCCCCGCCGCGCCGTGCGGCGCGGCATCCATCACCGAAGAGCGCCTCGCTTCATGACCACGCTCACGTCCAACCGCGGCCGCCGTCGCGCCCGGCGCTCGCGGCGCAGCCCGCTGCCCGCGGTCATCGCCTCGATCGCCACCGCGGCCGGTGCGGTCGGGCTCATCACCTGGCTGTTGTGGCCGACCTGGACGCCGCAGAAAGCCGGCGACCCGTCCGAGATTCCGGTCAGCGTCGGCAATACGCTGTTCAACGTTCCGGCCTTCGCCATGCGCCGCAAGGTGCAGCGCCATTCCGGCGCCCAGGAACGGGTCGATCTCGATTTCGCTTATCCCTCGCTCGGCCCGCCCGCGATGCCGCGCCGCGTCACCGCGCAGACCGTCCATGAGGAAGCGCCGCCGATCGACGTGCTGTTCCTGTCGATCGCGCTCGCGGACGACACCGTGACGCCGGAGGAGCGGGCGCGCACCATCTATCCGCGCTATCTCGACGCCCCGGGAACCGCGCAGGCCGACGGCCTGTCGCTGACGCCGTTCCGCGACGGCACGCCCTATGCGAATGAAGACCTCGCCGTGTCGCAAGCGCCCGCGCTGGTGGCGCGCTGCAGCCGCGACGCCTTGACGCCCGGCATGTGCCTCAGCGAGCGGCGCATCGAGGGCGCCGATCTCGTCTTCCGCTTTCCGCGAAGCTGGCTCGCGCAATGGCGCGACGTGGCCGGCGCGATGGACCGGCTCGTCGCCCGCATCCATCGGCCGCACCGATAGGACTCGTCAGCCGACGTCGGCGAGGTCCTCTTCCAGAATCGCCATCTGAAACTGGAACGAACGATCGTCGTCCTCGTCATCGACGAACAGCACGCCGATGAACTCCTCGCCGATATAGACTTCGGCGGAATCTTCTTTCTTGGGCCGCGGCACCACGCGGATTTTGGGATTGCCGAACACACGCTTGAGATATGCGTCGAGCTTTCTGACTTCCTGAACGTCCACGGCCTTCTCCAATGCTGCTGGTCGCGCCATTCCTTAAAGCGTGTTCGCTTCAGGTTGAAGCCCAATCATGCGCGGCGCGCCCGATCGGCCTCTTCGCCTGCGGAAAACTTTCTCGCCGCCGGCCGACGCCGCCGGCCCGCACGCGAAGCGATGCCGCTCACGCGGCGCGATCTGTGTTCAATCCCGGTCCTGCTGGCCGCCGGAAGCGCTCAGCATCTGGTTCATGGTGCGGGAGGGCTCGGCACATCCGGCGGTGCCGACGACGCGCGCGGGCACGCCCGCCACCGTGACGTTGTTCGGCACGGGCTTCACCACCACGGAGCCGGCGGCGATGCGGGCGCAATGCCCCACTTCGATATTGCCGAGAATCTTCGCGCCCGCGCCGATCAGGACGCCGTAACGGATCTTCGGATGGCGATCCTCGTTCTCCTTGCCGGTTCCGCCGAGCGTGACGCCATGCAGGATCGAGACGTCATCCTCGATCACCGCCGTCTCGCCCACGACAAATCCGGTGGCGTGGTCGAGGAAGATGCCGCGGCCGATCCGGGCGGCCGGATGGATGTCGCACTGGAATACGGCCGAGGACCGGCTCTGCAGATACAAGGCGAAGTCCTTGCGCTCGTGCTGCCACAGCCAATGCGCGAGCCGGTGCGTCTGCAACGCATGGAAGCCCTTGAAGTAGAGCAGCGGATCGATGAAGCGCGCCGTCGCCGGGTCGCGGTCGAACACCGCGACGAGGTCGGCGCGGAAGGCGTTGCCGAGATCGGGATCGTCGCGCAGCGCGTCGGAGTAGGCCTGACGGATCAGGTCGCCGGACAGCGAGGAATGATCGAGCCGGTCGGCGATGCGCTGCACCACCGCCGCTTCGAGCCGGTCGTGATGCAGCACCGTCGAATAGATGAAGCTCGCCAGTTCCGGCTCGCGGCGCAGGATGTCCTCGGCCTCGCTGCGGATATGTTGCCACACCGGATCGACGGCGGCGAGCTTGCCGGTCTGGGGCGAAACATGGTGTTTGGTCATGGCGATCCGCAGCAAAAAATGATTTCCCGGATCGTATAGCATAGTTGTCCCGCGCCTGTCCCGCAGCCCCTGGCGGAGAAAAATCGCCCCTCCCCCTCGACAGTCCATTGCGGAACTTCCGGCTTTCGCGCCATAGTGCGGCGGGGCAAACGGGAACCACTTCCATTCACCAGACCGTCTCGAGGGATCGGGCGACGCGCGGATCGTCCGGCTTGCTGGCCGGCGCCACGGTCGCCATCGCCGTGCCGGCCATCCTGCTGCTGCCGGCGTTCTGGAACGGCTACGCGCTGCTGCAATACGACACCGGCGGCTATCTCGCGCGCTGGTACGAAGGCTATCTGGTGCCGAGCCGCTCGACCACCTACGGCATCTATCTGCATTTCGGCGAGGCGACGCATTTCTGGGGCACGCTGGTGGTCCAGGCGATGGCGACGCTGTGGCTGCTGCAGGCGACGATGCGGGTGTTCGGGCTCACACGTCCGGCGCAGGTCGCCATGGTCGCCATCGGCCTTGCCGCCACCACGGCCCTGCCGTTCCTCACCAGCTTGCTGCTGACCGACATCTTCGCCGGGCTCGGCGTGCTCTCGCTGTTTTTGCTCGTGGTGCATGGCGGGCGCTTCGACGTCAGCGAACGCATCATGCTGTTCGTCTTCACCGCCTTCGCGGCGGCGACCCATAGCGCCACGCTCGGCGTGCTGGCCGGCCTGTGCATCGCGGGTTTCGTGGTCTGGCCATGGTGCAAGGACCGCCTGCGGCTCCCCGGCCTCGCGCAAGGCACGCTCGCGCTGGCGCTCGGCGCGGTGATGCTGGTTGCGACCAACTACGCGCTGTCCGGAAAGGTGGCATGGACGCCGGGCGGCGCCAGCATCGCGTTCGGCCGCATGCTGCAGGACGGGCTTGTCGCGCGCTACCTCAACGATCATTGCGCGCGCGAGCACTACAAGCTCTGCCCCCACCGCAACAGCCTGCCGCCGACCGGAGACGATTTTCTCTGGGGCAAGAGCGTATTCAACGACCTCGGCCGCTTCGAGGGGCTGGGCGACGAAATGACGACGCTCGCCGGACGCGCGCTCGTCGCCTATCCGGGCGCGCAGGCCGCCGCCGCGCTGCGCGCCACCGCGTGGCAGCTCGTGATGGTCGCGACCGGCGAAGGCTCGCACAACTGGATCGCGCATACCTGGGGCATCTTCGAGCGCTTCCTGCCCCAGGAACTGCCGGCGATGCGCGCGGCGCGGCAGCAGCATGGCGAGTTCGACTTCACAGTTGTCAACATGATCCATGTGCCGGTGGCGCTGGTCTCGATGCTCGCGGTCATCGCCTTGCTGATCCATGCGGCGTGGCGCGGCCGTTTCGACGATCTCGCGCTGCTCGCGGCAGTGGTGGCGCTGGCGCTCGTCGGCAATGCCTTCCTGTGCGGCGCGCTGTCGGGACCGCATGACCGCTATGGCGCGCGCATGGTATGGATCGCGACCTTCGTCGTGCTGATCGCCGCCGCGCGATGGCTGACGCCGCGCCGCCCGTTACGGCCGGCGTGACAGGAAATTAAGCACGCCCTGCTTGTAGACCTTGTCGCCGACCGCACGCATGTGGTCGCGGTTGGGAATGTCCAGCACTTCCGAGCGCGGGATGATCCCGGCGAGTTCATGCGCGGACCCTGCGATATCGTCGGTGGTGCCGACCGCGATCAGCGTCGGCACGGTGATCGCGGCGGCTTCCTCGCGCGTCATCAGCCGGCGCGAGCCGCGCATGCACGCCGCCAGCGCGCGGCGATCGGAATGGGTCTGCTCGGCGAAGGCGCGGAACATGCGCCCGGTGCGATCCTTGACGTCGGCGAGCGAGGCCGCCTCGAGCGCCGTGGCGACGTTCTCGCCGGGACCGCCGCCGACGATCAGGCCGATGCCGAGGCCGCCGAGAATCGCCGAGCGCAGATATTGCGGCGAGCTGTGCGCAAGGTAGGCGGTGATGCGCGAGCCGAGCGAATAGCCCATCATATCCGCCTGCGCGAGGCCGAGGTGATCCATCAGCGCGCGCACGTCGGAGGCCATGGTGCCGACGTGGTAGTCTTCCGGATCGTAGAGCTTCTGCGAGTCGCCGTGGCCGCGATGATCGAGCGCGATCACGCGCCGCCCGGCCTGCCGCAGCGTTGAGACCCAGGTCGGATACACCCAGTTGACGTTCTTGCTCGATGCGAAGCCATGCACCAGCACGATCGGTTCGCCCTCGCCTTCATCCAGATAGGCAATCTCAACGGAGCCATTGCGAAAGCTCGACATCTTCTCTTCCAATGCTGTGACGGAAATCAACCGCGACCGGGACAGCCGCAACACCCGTGGGCTGGTTCGGAAAATCGCTTCATGTTCTCGACAAGTCCTTCAAGCGAATTTCTGAGCCTGAACCACACGAAATTCATAAGGTTGCCAGCGCCCTTTTCGAATCCAAAATTTGCGAAGGAGGCCATCCTGAAACGGGGCAATCTTCGGATTCGAACGGACACTAGCCGCCTCACCGGGCCATGGCCAGCGCGGGCAGCGCCGGGCTGGCCTGCAATCGCCGCCGCCGTTTGCTGCGATCGAGCCACATCTGTGTCAGCCGTTCGACGCCGGCTTTGAGCGAAACAAGAAAACCGGCGAGCGCGACAACGGCCGAGAAAATCCACATCGCGAGATTGAACACGCCGCTCGCCAGCACCAATGCACCGCGCCCGAGAAGCTTGAGGATGGCGCGCATTTGCCCGCCCTTCGCCTCCGCCAGCCGCGCCGCGCGCGCGACATCCTTCGGCCCCTGCGCAACCTTGAGCACATCGAGCGCGCCGCGCCCGCCCGCCTTGCCGCCGACCCGCCCGACATCCTTGCCGAGCCGCACCAATGCGCCCGCCTTCTCCGCCTTGAACGCCGCCCTGATCGCGCCCGTCGCGCGCGACGGCTGCGACAGCGACGCCGAGGCGAGCGCATGGCGCAGCGCCGGCGCATCCACCATCTCGCGCGCCGAACGCGCGCCCCATTTCGCCAACGGCTCGCTGAGGCGGCCGGCCTTGCGCGCGCCCTTCACCAGCGACAGCCCGGCGCGCACCGGCGCGGCCGTGCCGGCTGTCGCATAGGTCGCCGCCGTCACCGCAAGGCCCGCGGCGGCCAGGCCGAGGATCAGGTGGTCCGCATCCGCGCCGCCCGCCAGCCGCCGGCCCTCGCGCACGACATCGCGGATATCGCCGAAGACGAACAGATCGCCGGTCACGGTGCCGGCGAGGCTCGCCATGTCGCCGACCTCGCCGGTGACGAAGCCGGCCGCGAACCGTTGCGCCCTGTGCGCCGCGGAATTTTCCTCGACCGCCGCGGCGGCGACGCGGGCGGTCAATGCGTCGGGCAGCACGACGTCATGCGCCTGCGCCAGCGCGACGAAGCTGCCGGCAAGATCGGCGTCGCCCTCCTCCAGCGCCGCCTCGACCTGCCGGGCGATGGCCGCGCCGTCGGCCCGGATCGCGGCCGCCACGCCGAGATCGGACAGCGCCGCCGGATCGTCCTGCGCGGCCAGCCAGCGCGCGGCCTCATAGGCCC
>JBEBWH010000100.1:0-9673 GCA_040392305.1 Bradyrhizobium sp.
CCGTCGAGCGTGCAGGAAGCCGCGCAAATCCTGGCGCAGCACGACGGCGATGCGCGCGTGCTGGCGGGCGGGCAGTCGCTGGTGCCGATGCTCAATCTGCGCCTGGCGCGGCCCTCGGTCGTGGTCGATATCACGGCGCTGAACGATCTGAAAACGGTCGAGACGTCGGCGACGGAGATTTCGATCGGCGCGCTGGTCACGCATGCCCGGCTGGAATTCGCGACCGAGACGGGGCCGACCTTCGATCTGCTGCGCAAGGTGGCGGGCGGCATCGCCTATCGCGGCGTCCGCAATCGCGGCACCGTCGGCGGCAGCATCGCCCATGCCGATCCGGCGGCCGACTGGCTGTCATGCATGCTGACGCTCGACGCGCGGCTGAGCATCGCCGGGCCGGCGGGTACGCGGCAACTGCCGATCGCCGATTTCGTGCAGGCGAGCTTCACCACGGCGCTGGAGCCCGGCGAATTCGTCACCCGCGTCCATGTGCCGACGCTGAGCGCGGCCGCGCGCTGGGGTTACTACAAGCACACGCGCAAGGTCGGCGAGTTCGCCGAAGCGATCGGCTGCTTCGTCCGCGACGATGCGCGCGGCGTGCGGCGCGTCGTGGCCGGCGCGCTGTCCTCGCCGCCGGTGCTGCTGTTCGCCGATACGGGCGGATGGCCGCCGACGATGGACGTTGCGTCGCTGCGCGACGCAGTGCGGCAGGCCGCGCCCGCCGTGGAGGGCGCGCATATTCATTTCCATGCGGCCGCGGTGCTGCGCGCGCTGCAAAGCAGTGGTGCGTCATGATCGAGGTTTCCTTCACCGTCAACGGCGAGCGCGTCGAGGCCAGGGTCGACCCGCGCCTGTCGCTGGCCGATTTCCTGCGCGAGAAGCTGCACCTCACCGGCACCCATATCGGCTGCGAGCACGGCGTCTGCGGCGCCTGCACCGTGCATTTCGACGGCGTGTCGGCGCGCTCCTGCATCACGCTGGTGGCGGCCTGCGACGGTCACGACATCAAGACCATCGAGGGCTACGAGGCCGATGAGCGCATGGAGAAGCTGCGCACGGAATTCTCCAAGGAGCACGCGCTGCAGTGCGGCTATTGCACGCCGGGCATGCTGATGACCTCCTACGATATCGTGTCGCGTTTCGCCGATCTCGAACAGACGGATATTCGCCGCGAGATGTCCGGCAACCTGTGCCGCTGCACCGGCTATCAGGGCATCGTCCGCGCGATCGAGAATGTTTTCGCGGACAAGCGTAACAAAGCCTGAAGGGATAAGACCTTGCTACTGGAACAGTCATTCGAGGTCGCGCGACCGATCAAGATCGTATGGCAGGCGTTCGAGGACCTCGGCGCGACGGCGTCGTGCATCCCCGGCGCGGAAATCACTAATGTCGAGGACAACCGCAAGGCCGCCGGCACGTTCCGCATCCAGCTCGGCCCGATCAAGGCGGCGTTTGCCGGCGAGGCCGAGATCGTGCGCGACGAGGCGAGCCATTCCGGCACCATCACCGGCTCGGGCCGCGACGGCAAGAATTCCTCGCGGGTCAAGTCGGCGGTCGAATACAAGCTCGTCGCCGTCGACGATGCCACGACCCGGGTCGATCTGAAGGTGGACTACAACATCGCCGGGCCGCTTGCGCAGTTCAGCCGCGCGGGCATCGTCAAGGACATCGCCGCGAGCATCACCAAGATCTTCGCGACCAATCTGGAGGCGATGCTGGCCTCCACCGCCGCGAGCGCCGCGCCGGAGGCGGCAGCGTCCGCCGCTGCCGGCGAGGGCGGCGAGGTGGCGCCGCAGCCGGTGCGGCCTTCAGCGCCGCCGCGCGCCGCGGCCGAACCGCAATCGCTCAATCTCGTTTCGCTGGTGTGGTCGCTGATCTGGCAGCGCGTCACCGGATTGTTCAAGGCTGGCAAGAGCTGACGGCCGCATTGTCTGGGGCAGGCAACATGAAGTTTTCCTACTGCACGATTCCGAACCGGCCGCTCAAGACGCTGGTGGATATCGCGGTCCGCTCCGAAGAGGCGGGCGTCGATCTGTTGTGGATTCCCGACGAGGAGTTCTATCGCGATCCGTTCGCGGTGCTGGCCGCCATTGGCGCCAGCACCCGCAAGCTCGGCCTCGGGCTTGGCATCACCAATCCCTATACGCGCCACCCGGTGCAGGTCGCCCGCGCCATGGCGACGGTGCAGGACATGCGCGACGAGCCGGTGATCGTCGGCATCGGCGCCGGCCTCAAGCATACCCGCCAGGCGCTCGCCGCGCCCGACGGCAAGTTCGTCGATGTCACGCGCGATGCGATCGTCGCCATGAAGCGGCTGTTCGCCGGCGAGACCGTGTCGATGGAAAACAGCGTGTTCAAGATCGAGCGCGCCAAGCTCGACTTCCTGCCCCACATCCAGCCCAGGATTTACGTCGCCAGCACCCATCCCGATGCGTTCCGCATGGCGGGCGAGGTGGCTGACGGCGTCATCGTCGGCAACGTCGCCGAACCGGAGGCGATGCGGCAGGTGATCGGCTTCGTCGAGGAAGGGATCAAGGCCGCCGGCCGCAAACGTGAAGACGTTGCGATCGTTGCGTGGAACATGATCCTGTGGGGAGACGATGTCGATCACCTCGCCGGCATCATCCGCGACATGACGGCACGGACGATCACGGCGGCGCATTCGAAGATCAGGGCGCTGCTCGATCTCGACCCGGCGCAGGTCGAGCCGATCGTGACCCGCGTCAAGGCCAAGCAGTTTCCGATCGGGGCCGATCTGGTTCCCAACGAGCTGATTGCCAAATTCGCAATTCTCGGTTCGGCCGAGGAATGTTCGCGGCGTATTGCCGCGCTGCATGCGGCGGGCGCCGACATGGTAGGTATCCGCCCGGCGGGTGACATTCTGAAAGCGCTCGACTATGAGGGCAACGTGCTGGCACTGCACCGCGCGTTCCAGTCAGCGATGAAGGGATAGCGCGATCGGCTCAACCGACAGGCGGATGGGCCGGTCGCCGGATCGCCATTGATGGCGGAGAGTGATCGGTCGATGGTCAGCAGCGTTACCTATACCGCGCTTCCGGGATTGCCCTTGGTCGAGCCCGGCGATGATCTGGTTGCGATCATCGCCGACGGCGTGCGCCGCGCCGGGATCACGATGGCCGATGGCGATATTTTCGTCATCGCCCAGAAGATCGTGTCCAAGGCGGAAAACCGCTATGTCGATCTCGCGGACGTCACCCCGTCCGCGCAGGCGCTGGAGTTGGCCAGAACGGTCGGCAAGGACCCGCGCCATATCGAGGTGGTGCTGTCGGAATCCGCCGAAGTGGTGCGCTGCCGCCAGAATGTGATGATCGTGGCGCACCGGCTCGGTTTCGTCATGGCCAATGCCGGTATCGACGAATCCAATATCGCCCACAGCGACGGCAGGGCCCGCGTGCTGCTGCTGCCGGAAAATCCGGATGCGAGCAGCGCGGCGCTGCGCGAGGGGTTGCAACGGGCGTTCGGCGTCGGGATCGGCGTCATCATCAATGACAGTTTCGGCCGGCCGTGGCGCAACGGCGTGGTCGGCGTGGCGATCGGCAGCGCCGGCGTGCCGGCGTTGCAGGACGTAATCGGCGTGCCGGACCTGTTCGGCCGCGCCATGCGCATCACCGAAATCGCCGTGGCCGACGAGCTTGCGGCGGCGGCGTCGCTGGTGATGGGGCAGGCGGCGGAAGGCCAGCCGGTGGTTCATGTGCGCGGCTTCCGCAGCACGGCGGCGCATCGCCCGGCCGCGGTGCTGGCGCGGCCCAAGGCGCAGGACATGTTCCGATGAGCGGAGCACCTCTCATGCCGCATGGCGAGGGCCGCGTAGTTGCGCTATGCGGCGGCGTCGGCGGCGCCAAGCTCGCCTTCGGGTTGCAGAGCGTGCTCGGCGCGCGGCTGCATGTCGTCATCAACATGGCCGACGATTTCGCGCATCTCGGGCTGCATGTCTCGCCCGATCTCGACACCGTGCTCTATACGCTCGGCGGGCTCAACGACAAGGAGCGCGGCTGGGGCCGCGCCGGCGAGAGCTGGAATTTCATGGACGCCGTGGCGCAGGTCGGCGGCGAAACCTGGTTCGCGCTCGGCGACCGGGACCTCGCGCTGCATGTCGAGCGCACCCGGCGGCTGGCCGCCGGCGAAAGCATCACGAAAATAGCGGCCGATGTCGCGCGGCATTTCGGCATCGCCGCGCAGTTGTGGCCCGTGACGGACGATCCGATCCGCACCATGGTCGAGACGCCCGACGAAGAGCTGGCGTTCCAGCGCTATTTCGTGGCGCGGCGCTGCGAGCCGGTGGTGCGGGCGATCCGGTTCGACGGCGCAACCGAGGCGCGTCTGTCCGCCGGCGTGCGCGCGGCGTTGCGGCCGGAAGGATTGCGGATGGTCGTGATCTGTCCTTCCAATCCCTATCTGAGCATCGATCCGGTGCTCGCCGTGCCGGGCCTGCGCGAAGCGCTTCGTGCGTCCGGCGCGCCGGTCGTCGCTGTCTCGCCGCTGGTCGCGGGGCAGGCGGTCAAGGGGCCGACGCGCAAGATCATGGACGAACTCGGCGTCGAGGCAACGACCGCGGCGATCGCCGCGCATTATCGCGGGCTGATCGACGGCCTCGTGATCGATGTGGGCGACGCCGCCGAGGGCCGCGCGCTCGATGTCGCGGTCCACGCCGTGCCGACGCTGATGACCGACGACGCCTCGAAGGTGCGGCTGGCGCACGACGTTCTCGCTTTCGGCGACCGGCTGGCCGCGCAACGCGCAGGCGAGGGCCGCGCAGGAGCATGACGCCATGATGCATCCCGATCCTTGCGTGATCGTGCCGGTTAAATCCTTCGAGGGCGCCAAGCGCCGGCTTGCGCCGCTGTTGAGCGTGAGCGAACGCGCGGCGCTGGCCCGCGCCATGCTGTCCGACGTGCTGGCGGCGGCGATCGCCGCGGTCGGGCCGCAGCGCGTCACGGTGGTGACGAGCGCGGACGAGGTGGCCGATCACGCGCGTCGCGCCGGTGTCGGCATCATCGACGACGAAGGCGTCAAGGGCACCAATGCGGCGGTGAAGGCAGGATTCGCCAAGGTCGCGCGCCAGCGCGGCGGCGCGGTGATGGCGCTGCCGAGCGATATTCCGGGCATCATTTCCGCCGACATCGCCGCGCTGTTCTCCGCAGCGGAACGTTCGCGCATCGCGCTTGCGCCCGCGCCCGAAGATGGCGGCACCAATGCGCTGGCCTGCGATGCAGCGGGGCGGATTGCACCCTGCTTCGGACCTGATAGTTTCGCCCGGCATATCGAGGCGGCGAACGCCGCCGGCATTCGTCCGGCCGTGTTGCTCAATCAGCGACTGGGTCTCGATCTCGACGAACCGCGCCACCTCATGCTGTTCCTCGATCGCGCGACATCGACGCAAACCGATGCGTATCTGCGATCGCTCGGCCTGCAGGCGCGGGGAGGATGGCTCGCTCGTGGCGGCGGCCCGGCAACAATCGGCCAGCGCGACGTCGCTGGAAGGATAGAGGCGTGAGGATGACGACTGTGTTGACGGAGCAATTGCGGCGCGCGGATATCACCGGCGGCGACGTCATGAGCCTGGTCGGCGATGTGCCGCTGGAGAAGCTGATGCAGCTTGCGGCCGCGCGGCGCGACAGCGCGCATGGCGACAAGGTGTCGTATTCCCGCAAGGTGTTCATTCCGCTGACGCAACTGTGCCGCGACGTCTGCCATTACTGCACCTTCGCGCACGCGCCGCGCAAAGGCCAGCGCGCGTTCCTGACGCCGGACGAAGTGCTGGCGGTGGCGCGCGAAGGGCAGGCAGCCGGCTGCAAGGAGGCGCTGTTCACGCTCGGCGACAAACCCGAGGCGCGCTATCGCGTGGCGCGCGAGGAACTGGCCGAACTGGGCTACCCGACCACGCTCGCCTATCTCGAAGCGATGGCGCGGCTGGTGTTCAAGGAGACGGGGCTGCTGCCGCATCTCAATCCCGGCCTGATGGAAGCCGACGACATCGCGGCCTTGCGCAAGGTGTCGATCTCGCAGGGCATCATGCTGGAGAGCGTCTCGGAGCGGCTGTGCCAGCGCGGCGGGCCGCATTTCGGCTCGCCCGACAAGCACCCGCAGGCGCGGCTGCGCACCATCGCGCTTGCCGGCGAGCAGGCGGTGCCGTTCACCACCGGCATTCTGATCGGCATCGGCGAGACCCGGCTGGAGCGCGTTGAATCGCTGCTGGCGCTGCGCGCGCTCGACGAACGCTACGGCCATATCCAGGAAATCATCGTCCAGAATTTCCGGCCCAAGCCGGACACGCGGATGGCCGATGTCGAAGCGGTGCCGCTCGACGAGCATCTGTGGACCATCGCGGTCGCGCGCCTCCTGTTCCGTCCGGAGATGACCATTCAGGCGCCGCCGAATCTGAGCCCCGGCGTGCTCGACCGCATCATCGCGGCGGGCGTCAACGATTGGGGCGGCGTGTCGCCGGTGACGCCGGACCACGTCAATCCGGAATTGCCGTGGCCGCATCTGGCGCGGCTTGAGGCCGCGACGCGGCAGGGCGGCAAGCGGCTGGTCGAGCGGCTTGCGATCTATCCTGACTATGTGCGGCACTACGGCCGCTGGACCGACCGTTCGCTGCACACCGCGCTGCTCGGCCTCGTCGACGGCAACGGCTGGCCGCGCCGCGACGACTGGTGCCCGGGCGCGCTGACGGAGCCGCCGGCGAAGGATCTCGCTCTGGTCAGCGGAGCCGTCGCCGCGCCCGCGCCGCTCAGCGCCTGTTCCTCCATCATCGCGCGCGCGCAAGCCGGCCAGCGTCTCGACGAGAGCGAGATTGCCACGCTGTTCGCCGCCGAAGACACCGATTTCACCGCGGTATGCCGCGCCGCCGACGAACTGCGCCGCTCGGTCAACGGCGACACCGTCAGCTACGTGGTGACGCGCAACATCAACTACACCAATATCTGCTACTTCAAATGCCAGTTCTGCGCGTTCTCCAAGGGCAAGCTGTCGGAGAATCTGCGCGGCCGGCCCTACGATCTCGGCCTCGACGAAATCGCCGGGCGTGTGCGCGAGGCGTGGCAGCGCGGCGCGACCGAAGTGTGCATGCAGGGCGGCATCCATCCCTCCTACACCGGCGCGACCTATCTTGCGATCTGCCGCGCGGTGAAGGACGCCGCGCCGGACATGCATGTCCATGCCTTCTCGCCGCTCGAAGTATTTCAGGGCGCCAAGACGCTGGGTGTGCCGCTCGCCGATTTCCTTGCCGAGTTGAAGCAGGCCGGGCTTGGCACGCTGCCGGGCACGGCGGCGGAGATCCTCGACGACGAAGTGCGCGCGATCCTCTGCCCGGACAAGATCAACACCGCGCAATGGCTCGAGGTGATGGGCGCGGCGCATCGCGCCGGCCTGCGCAGCACCGCCACCATCATGTTCGGCCATGTCGATCGCTACGATCACTGGGCGCGGCACATCCTGCGCATCCGCGATCTGCAGAGCGAGACCGGCGGCTTCACCGAATTCGTGCCGCTGCCGTTCGTGCATATGGAAGCGCCGATCTATCTCAAGGGCCGCTCGCGCAAGGGGCCGACCTTCCGCGAGACCATCCTCATGCATGCGGTGGCGCGGCTGGCGCTGCACAAGAGCATTTCCAATGTGCAGGCGTCCTGGGTGAAGCTCGGCGAGGCCGGCATCCGCGCCTGCCTGCAGGCCGGCGTCAACGATCTCGGCGGCACGCTGATGGACGAGACGATCTCGCGCTCGGCCGGCGCCAGCCATGGCCACGAGATGACGCCGCAGGCGATGGAAGCGCTGATCGAACATCTTGGCCGCGTGCCGCGGCTACGCACCACGCTCTATGCCGATGCCTCGGTCGAGCGGCGGCATGTGGCGTTCGACGCCGCCGCTCAGCGCAGCGCCGCTGCTGCCTGTGAGGCGGCAGCCGCGCAACCACTCGCGCTCGGGGCGAGCTGAGCGCGTCAGCGCGCGTCGTGAAAGATGATGCCGAGCGTGTGGCGCTGACCTGAGCGGATGCGGCTGACGCCGTGGCGCAGGTTGACGCGGTAGCTGCCGCGCGTGCCCTGCACCGGGCGGTGATGCACGGCGAAGGCGACGGCGTCGCCCTGCCGCAGCGGCACCACTTCCACGCGGCTCTGCATGCGCGGCCGCTGCTCCGTCAGCACGAACTCGCCGCCGGTGAAATCACGGCCCGGCTCTGACAGCAGGATCGCGACCTGCAGCGGAAACGCGAGTTCGCCGTAGAGGTCCTGATGCAGGCAGTTGAAGTCGCCCGGTGCGTATTGCAGCAAAAGCGGCGTCGGCCGCGTCTGCCCGCTGTCGTGGCAGCGCGCCAGAAACGCCGCATGCGTATCGGGATAGCGCGTCGCGATGCCCATCCGTTCATTCCACGCATTGGCGATCGGTGCGAGACGCGGATAGAGCGCGCCGCGCAGGTTCGCGACAAGGCCGGGCAGCGGATACTTGAAATAGCGATACTCGCCTTTGCCGAAGCCGTGCCGCGCCATGACGATGTGGCTGCGGAAATGCTGTTCCTGCGGGTAGAGCGCGGCCACCGCGGCGCATTGCCGCGGCGTCAGCAAGCCCTCGATGACGGCGCAGCCCTGATTGTCGAGGTCGCGCGCAAGCGCCGGCCAGTCGGCCTTCGCGACACGCTGCGCGGCATCGGCCTCCGTCGCGGGCCGCTCGGCGATGGGGGCGGCGGCCGTCATGACCGCGCCTCGCGCAGAAGCAGCGCGCGCTTGCGTTCGACGCCCCAGCGATAACCGGACAGCGCGCCGTCGGTCCGCACCACGCGATGGCACGGAATGGCGACCGCGATGGCGTTGGCGCTGCAGGCCTGCGCCACCGCGCGGGCCGATTTCGGCGCGCCGATGCGGCGGGCAATCTCGGCATAGCTTGCAGTCCGGCCGGCGGGGATGTCGCGCAGCGCCTGCCACACCCGCTGCTGGAATGCGGTGCCGCGCATGTCGAGCGGCAGGTCGAGGCCGAGGCGCGGCGCATCGACGAAGCCGACGACGCGCGCCACCAGCTTTTCGAACGCGGCGTCGCCGCCGATCAGGTCCGCCTTCGGAAAGCGGTCCTGCAGATCGCGCGCGAGCTGGTCCGGATCGTCGCCGAGCAGGATGGCGCAGACGCCCTTGTCGCTGCTGGCGACGAGGATGGCGCCGAGCGAACACTGGCCGATGGCGAAGCGGATGGCGGCGTTGGCGCCGCCGTGCTTGTAGGCCGTCGCGGTCATGCCGAGCAGGTCGTTGGCGGTTTCGTAGAACCGGCTGCTGGAATTGAAGCCGGCCTCGTAGATGGCTTCGGTCACGGTGCGGTTGTCTCGGGCGAGTTCGTTGCGGATGCGTCGTGCGCGCCGCGCCGCGCCGAACGCTTTCGGCGTCAGCCCGGTGATCGCGCGGAACTGGCGGTGGAAATAGAATGGGCTCATGCCGGCGGCGGCGGCGAGCGCATCGAGCGTCGGCGGCTCATCCGCCGTCTCGATCAGGCGGCAGGCCTTGGCGATCGCGGCGGCGTTGCGTTCGCCGCGTGAGGCGGCCTCCGGGTGGCAGCGGCGGCAGGCGCGATAGCCCGCGGCCTCCGCTTCCGCGCCGCTGGCATAGAACGCCACATTGCCGGGCTTGGCGCGGCGCGCGGGGCAGGAGGGGCGGCAATAGATGCCGGTGGTCTTCACGGC
>JBEBWH010000101.1:0-9642 GCA_040392305.1 Bradyrhizobium sp.
CGACGCTGTGCGCGCGCTTCGGGCTCGAATGCGTGGTCTATATGGGCGCGGTCGACGTGGCGCGGCAGGAGCCGAACGTCATCCGCATGCAGATGCTCGGCGCGACGGTGGTCCCGGTGCAGTCGGGCACGCGCACGCTCAAGGACGCGATGAACGATGCATTGCGCGACTGGGTGACGAATGTCGAGAATACGTTCTATTGCATCGGCACGGTCGCGGGGCCGCATCCCTACCCGATGATGGTGCGCGATTTTCAATCGATCATCGGTCATGAGACGCGCGCGCAGATGCAGGACGCCGAAGGGCGGCTCCCGGATTCGCTGGTCGCCTGCATCGGCGGCGGCTCCAACGCCATGGGGCTGTTTCATCCGTTTCTCGATGACCCCTCGGTGGAGATTTTCGGCGTCGAGGCGGCTGGCCATGGCCTGACGCAACGGCACGCGGCCTCGCTCGCCGGGGGGCGGCCGGGCGTGCTGCACGGCAACCGCACTTATCTGCTGATGAACGATGACGGCCAGATTCAGGACGCGCACTCGATCTCGGCCGGGCTCGATTATCCCGGTATCGGGCCGGAGCATTCGTGGCTGCACGAGACCGGCCGCGTGCAATATCTGTCGGCGACCGACGACGAGGCGCTGGCGGCGTTCCAGCTGCTGTCGCGTCTGGAGGGCATCATCCCGGCGCTGGAATCGGCGCATGCGATCGCACGCGTCATGGACCTCGCCCCGGCGCGGCCGCAGGACCACCTGATGGTGGTCAACCTGTCGGGACGCGGCGACAAGGACGTGCCGCAGGTCGGCGAGATCTTGAAGAAGAGGACAGTGTGAGCACCCGTATCGACCGCCGCCTTGCGGCGCTGCGCGCTGAGGGCCGCGCCGCCTTTGTGACCTTCCTGATGGCGGGCGATCCCGACATGGAAACGGCACTGGCCATCGTCAAAGCCCTGCCGGCGGCGGGCGCGGACATCATCGAGCTCGGCATGCCGTTCACCGATCCGATGGCCGATGGCCCGGCGATCCAGGCGGCCGGGCAGCGGGCGTTGGCGAACGGCGCGACGCTGAACAAGACGCTCGATCTGGTGCGGCGTTTCCGCGAGGGCGACGACGTCACGCCGATCGTTCTGATGGGCTATTACAATCCGATCTATGTCCACGGCGTCGGTGCGTTTCTGGAAGATGCCGGACGCGCCGGCGTGGACGGGCTGATCGTCGTCGATCTGCCGCCGGAGGAAGACACTGAGCTGTGCCTGCCCGCGCTCAAAGCCGGGCTGAACTTCATCCGGCTGGCGACGCCCACGACCGACGACAAGCGTCTTCCGGCGGTGCTCGCGAACACCTCGGGTTTCGTCTATTACGTCTCGATCACCGGCATCACCGGATCGGCGGCCGCCGACGCGGGAGCGGTCGGCGCGGCCGTCGGCCGCATCAAGCGGCATACCGATCTGCCGGTCTGCGTCGGCTTCGGCATCCGCACGCCGGAAGCGGCCGGGCTGATCGCGCAGCACGCCGATGGTGTCGTGGTCGGTTCGGCGTTGGTCGATGCGCTGCGCGCCAGCCTCGATGCCGACGGCCGCGCCACGGCCGCGACGGTGCCGGCTGTCGCCGATCTGACGCGGCGGCTGGCGCAGGGCGTTCATGGGGCGAGAGAGGCCGCGGAATAGCCCTTTTTGCAGGGTTCTGGTTGCGGGATACGTGTCTGCGCCGCATATGAGGGCGCAGGCAGCGGTTTTTTGGTCCTTCCGGTTCTGGCGAAGCCGACCTCCGGGCGGGCCTGTTGTTGAACGCGATGTCTTGTGCGGCGCAAAGTCCGCCTTGCTGCGGGAACGCGACGGTCAGGAGTAAAGAGGCATGAACTGGATCACCAATGTCGTGCGGCCGAAAATCCGCAGCATCCTGCGCCGCGACACGCCGGAGAATCTCTGGATCAAGTGCCCCGACACCGGGCAGCTGGTGTTCTACAAGGATGTCGAGGCCAACCAGTTCGTCATCCCCGTGTCCAACTATCACATGCGGATGGGCGCGACCGCGCGGCTCAAGTCGCTGTTTGACAACGAGACGTGGTTCGATGTCGCGTTGCCGGAAGTGGCGATCGATCCGCTCAAGTTCCGCGACGAGCGTCGCTATGCCGACCGCCTCAAGGACGCCCGCGCCAAGACCGGCATGAACGACGCCGTGAAGGTCGGCTACGGCAAGCTGGAAGGGCTTGGCGTGGTCGCGGCGGTGCAGGACTTCGATTTCATGGGCGGCTCGCTCGGCATGGCCGCCGGCGAGGCGATCGTGCGCGGTCTTGAGCTTGCGGTCGAGAAGCGCTCGCCTTTCATCATGTTCGCCGCCTCGGGCGGCGCGCGCATGCAGGAAGGCATCCTGTCTTTGATGCAGATGCCGCGCACCACGGTCGCGATCCAGATGCTGCGCGAGATCGGCCAGCCCTATATCGTGGTGCTGACCAATCCGACCACCGGCGGCGTCACCGCGTCCTATGCCATGCTGGGCGACGTGCATATCGCCGAGCCGGGCGCCCTGATCGGCTTCGCCGGCGCGCGCGTGATCGAGCAGACCATCCGCGAGAAACTGCCGGACGGCTTCCAGCGCGCCGAATATCTCAAGGAGCACGGCATGGTGGATATGGTCGTGCATCGCCACGATCTGCGCGCCACGCTGGCGCGGCTGTGCCGCCTGCTGACGAAGTCGCCTGCGGTCGCCGAAGTGAAGCCGGTCACGCCAGAGGCGGCGGTGATCGCCGCCGGCGCGGAAGCCGTGACGGAGTCGCCGACGGCGTGAGCGCTCCCTTGCCCCTGCCCCGATCCGCCGCGCCGCTCGACGATATTCTCGCGCGGCTGGCGGTGCTGCACCCCAAGCGGATCGACCTCACGCTTGAACGGATGTGGCGCATCCTCGACCGTCTCGATCATCCCGAGCGCAGGCTGCCGCCGGTGATCCATGTCGCGGGCACCAACGGCAAGGGCTCGACCGTCGCCTATCTGCGCGCGATGCTGGAGGCGGCCGGCCTTGCCGTTCACGTCTATACCTCGCCGCATCTGGTGCGGATCAACGAACGTTTCCGGATCGGTCAGCGCGGCGCGCCCGGTCGCCTCGTGACCGACGACGAACTGCAATCGGCGCTGACGCAGTGCGAGGCGGCGAATGAGGGCGCCCCGATCACGGTGTTCGAGATGGAGACTGCGGCGGCGTTCTTGCTGTTCGCGGCGCATCCGGCCGATGTCGTGCTGCTCGAAGTCGGGCTCGGCGGGCGGCTCGATGCGACCAATGTCGTGGCGAAGCCCGCGGCGAGCGTGATCACCCCGATCGGCATCGATCATCGCGAGTTTCTCGGCGAGACGCTGGAGCAGATCGCCTTCGAGAAGGCGGGCATCATCAAGCAGGATGCGCCGGTGATCGTCGCGCGTCAGGACGATGCGGCCGAAAGCGTCATCGCGCGGCAGGCGGCGCGGCAGCGCGCGCCGATGCGGATCGCCGGCCAGCAATGGCACGTGCATGCCGAGCATGGGCGACTGGTCTATCAGGACGAGCACGGCCTGCTCGATCTCTCCGCACCGCGGCTGTTCGGGCGGCACCAGTTCGACAATGCCGGGCTTGCCATTGCCACGCTGCGCGCGAGCAGGGCTTTCCGCATCGACACCGCGGCGATCGAGGCCGGCATCGCGCAAGTGGAGTGGCCCGCGCGCATGCAGCGGCTCGCCTCCGGCGCGCTGGTGGATGTCGCCCCGGAGGGCAGCGAAGTGTGGCTCGATGGCGGTCACAATGCCGATGGCGGGCGGGTCATCGCCGCCGCGCTCGGCGATCTCGAAGAGCGCGTCCCGCGTCCGCTGGTGCTGATCGTCGGGATGATGGCCAACAAGGACGCCGCCGGCTTTCTCGCCAATTTCGCCGGGCTCACCCGCCACATTGTCGCCGTGACGATTCCGGATCAGGACAACGTCATGCCCGCCGACCGGCTCGCCGACTGCGCGCGCCGCAACGGCACGCGGGTGGAGACGGCGGCGAGCGTCGAAGCCGGGCTGCGTTCGCTGGCCCGGCTCGCTTATGAGCGCCCGCCGCGGATACTCATCGCCGGTTCGCTCTATCTCGCCGGGCACGTGCTGGCGGTGAACGGCACGCTGCCGCAATAGGGCGTTTTCGAGCGAAGTGGGCACCGGTTCGCGTGAAGAAAACGCGTCAAAACAAACAAGAGTCTGAAGCGGAAAAGCGCCGGACGTCATCAGCCCATGTCAGCAAAATGCCGGCTCGCGCCGGCATCTCATGCTTCAGCCGATGAACTGCGCTCAGACGGCGGCGGTGATCCACTGCTGCAGCTTGGCCTTCGGCGCCGCGCCGACCTGGCGCGAAGCCAGTTCGCCGCCCTTGAAGATCATCAGCGTGGGGATCGACATCACGCCGTATTTCGACGCGGTCTGCGGATTCTCGTCGACGTTGAGCTTGACGATCTTGACCTTGTCGCCCATCGCGCCGGCGATCTCGTCGAGCGCGGGTGCGATCATGCGGCAGGGGCCGCACCATTCCGCCCAGAAATCGACCACCACCGGGCCGTCTGCCTTGAGAACCTGCGTCTCGAAGTCGGCGTCCGAAACCTTACCCACGCTCATCATTGTGCCTCATGATTGATCCGGCGAGGTTCCCCGCCGGAGAATCGCGCCCAGTTTCCAGCACGGAAACTAGGAACGCCTCCGGGTGCGGTCAAGGCGGCATCACGCAAGGCTGATGGCCGAAAGCGCCGCCGTGAGGCTTTTCGGGGGCACTTCCATGAGTTCGGGCGTCGCGGTCCAGACCACGGCGGCGCGGATGGCGCGGTCCGGATAGAGCCGCGCCAGCACGGCGCGATAAAGGGCGAGCTGGCGCACATAGGCGGCCGGAATATCGGCGGCGGTCCGGGGCGGTTCGCGCTCGGTCTTGAAGTCGGCGATCAGCACCTCGCGCGCGGTTATCACCAGCCGGTCGATCTGGCCGGAGACGTTGAGCCTCGATCCGTCCGTTCGCGTCAGACGGCCGATGACGGGAACCTCGGCACGGCTGCCCTCGGCGAACAAGGCGGCGAAATCCGGATTGGCGATCAGGGCGGCGAGGCTCGCTGCGAGCTGCTCGCGCGTCTCGGCGGGCCACTCTCGGGCTCGTCTGGCGAGGAAGCTCTGCGCCATCGCCGCGCGGCGCTCCGGCCTGACCTCCGGCAGCGATTGCAGCAGGCGATGTGCCAGCGTGCCGCGCAGGCGGGCCTGATCGTCTCTCGCGCCGCCGCGGCCGGCTCCAGCCGCGCCACTGCGCGAGGGCTGCAACCAGTCGTTGTCGGCGTCGTCGTCCCATGCGGGGAGCGCCGGCATGTGCAGCCAGGGCGGAACGGGGACGGCCGGCTCGGTCGAGGGGACGGCATCCTGCGCCGAGGGTCCGGCGGGCAACCGGCTGTCCGGCCGGGTATAGCGGCGCACCGGGCCGTCGGGCGTGTCGATCACCGTCTCGGGGAGGCCGCCGCTTGCCAGTCCCTTGCGGATCAGGTCGTACCACGACTGCTCGCGGACCTCGCTACGATTGCCCGGCATGCAGCCGCCGACAATCAGCCGGTCGGCGGCCCGCGTCATCGCGACGTAGAGCAGGCGGCGATATTCATCCTCGGTGTCCTGCCTCATCGCCGCGCGCGCAGCGACGACGGCGGCCGGATCGTCGGCCCTGCGGCCGGCCCACACCACGCAGCCGCCATCCGGCGCGCCCGTGCCATCCGGGAGGCGGATCAGGTTGAGGCGCTGGGTGTCGGTCGGCGACGACGTGGTGTCGGCGAGAAACACCACGGGGGCTTCGAGACCCTTGGCGCCGTGCACGGTCATCACCCGCACCTCGTCGCGCGAAATTTCCATGTCGCGCTTGACCTCGGTGTCGGCGGCGCGCAGCCATGTCACGAAGTCTTGCAGCGTGGCAGGCCCGCGCCGTTCGTATCCCAGAGCGAGTTCGAGAAATTCGTCGAGTGCGTCGTTGGCCTCGAGCCCGAGCCGCTTGAGGATGCGGGCGCGGCCGCCGTCGCCGCCGAGCAGCCACGAGAAGAAGCCGAACGGCGGCTGCGTCGCCGCGACGCGCTCGCACATCGCCAGGCGTCGCGCGGCGTCCGCGAAGCGCGGATCGCTCGCCGCCTGCATCTCCAGCGCGGCGCGCAGCGTGCCCTTGCGTTGCCAGGCGAGCCTGAACAGGTCGTCGTCGTCGAGCCCGAACAGCGGGCTCTTCAGCGCCACCGCCAGCGCAAGGTCGTCGTGGCGCAGCAGCAGCGCATCGGCGAGGTTCATCAGGTCGATGACCGCGATATGCTCGGTCAGTTTCAGCCGGTCGGCGCCCGCGACAGGAATGTCTGCATGTTTGAGCGCCTGGATGACGGCGTCGAACGCCTTGCCGCGCCGCCGCACCAGAATCAGCACGTCGCCATAGCGAAGCGGCCGGCGCTTGCCGGCGCTGCCCGTCCTAGTGCGATCCGCGATCAGCGTTGCAATGGTGCGCTGGATGCGTTGCGCGAGTTTCACTTCCGGCGAGGTTTCCGATGTCGCATCGAACGGCGCCTGCCAGCCTTCGATCTCGGGGCGGTCGTCCCTTTCCTCCAACTCCCATAATTCGACGAGGCCGGGCGCGGCATCGGCGAGCGCCTGATGCAATGGTGCTGCGTTTTCTGCGGCGTGGATGCTGCGATAGATCGTCTCGTCCCGGAACACCGCATCGACCGATTCAAGGATCACCGGGCCGGAACGGAACGAATAGGTGAATGCCACCGGCAGGAAGGCGAGGCCCGCCTCCTCGAACTGGCGTTTGAAGGCGCGGCGGCGCGCGTCGAACTCACGGGGCGCGGCGCCCTGGAACGAGAAGATCGACTGCTTCTCGTCGCCGACGGCGAAGACTGTGCGCCGCACGCCGTCGCGCGCGCCCGCGCCGCTGGTGAATTCGGCGGTCAGCCGGGCCACGATCTCCCATTGCCGCGGGCTCGTATCCTGCGCCTCGTCGATCAGCACGTGATCGACACCGCGATCGAGCTTGTAGTGGACCCAGCTTGATGACACGCGCTCCAGCATCGCTAGCGTCTTGCCGATCAGGTCGTCGTAGTCGAGCACGCCGCGGGCCTGCTTTTCGCGGCGATAGAAGTCGGCGACCAGCAGCGCGATGGTCAGCAGCGCCTGCGTGCGGTCGCGCATCGCGATGGCGCAACGCTGCTCGCGCAGCGCCAGCACGCGCGGCTGCTCGTCGCTGAGCGCCTGAGCCAGCGATCCGTGCTGTTGCGCGGTCGCCTTGGTGAGGAGCGCGGCGCGCTTGACGAACACGCCCTTGTCCTCGCGCCCGAACAGTTCGATGTATTTTTCCGCCCGCGCGGGACCGGACGAAGCGAGCGCCTCGCGCAGCCGTGCCGCCTGCTTCTGGTCGTTGCTGCTTCCCGCGTCGAGCATCGCCGCGGCCGCGCGCCATTGCGACGACGGCAGATACGGCCCATCGACGATGTCGGCGTCGAGTTGCGCCGCTGTCAGCTCGGGCGCGATGCCGAGCGCCCGCGACACGCGCGCCATCGCGGCGTCGAGGTCGCCTGTCTCGCCGATCCAGGCCATGAAGCGGTCGCGGTTGAGGCAGGCCTCGCGCACCACGTCGCGAAAGGTGACGTCGGCGCTCGTCGCCATCGCGGTCGCCAGCGCCTGTCCGGCGCGACTGTCGGGATCGGCGCTCGCCGCAAGCAGCACGTTAAGGCTGGCGCGCTCCAGCATCTCGGCCTGATCGCGGTCGTCGAGCACGGCGAAATGCGCGGGAACGTTGGCCTCGAACGGAAACTGTTGAAGGAGGCGCGTGCAGAGAGCGTGAATGGTCTGCACCTTGAGCCCGCCCGGCGTATCGAGCGCGCTGGCGAACAGTTCACGCGCCCGGCGGCGGATTTTGGCGGAGGGCGTGGCGCCGGCATCGCGGATCGCGGCATCGAGCGCGTCGTCGTCGAGCGTGATCCAGTGCCCGAGCGTGGTGAAGACGCGTTCGGCCATGTTGGCCGCGGCCGCCTTGGTGAAGGTGATGCAAAGAATCTTTTCCGGGGCGACGCCGCTTAAGAGCAGGCGGATCACCCGCTGCACCAGCACATGCGTCTTGCCGGAGCCGGCATTGGCCGCGACGAAAGCGGAGATCGACGGATCGGAGGCAATGGTCTGACGCTCGCGGGCGTCGGGCGGGATGACGCGCGCGCTCATGCGTCGTCCTCGCTGCTGCCGCCATTGGCCGACCACTCCTTGATGCGGGCGAGGTCGTCATAATCGCCGTAGCGCGTCGACCACATCGACAGGTTGAGCGGCGTATAGGGTTGGGTGTCGTTGTCGAAGGCGCGGATCAACTGCGTCAGCTTGTTGCGTGCCTCGGCGGCCACGTCGTCCGGCGGTTGCGGCGGGTCGCCGCGCGAGCGTGCCAGATTGAGAATCTTTGCCTCGCCCGCCGGGTCGTTGCCGGACAGGCGCACGTAGACGAGTTCGCTCACGGAAGAGCCTGACGGAATGTCCGGGAAGCCGCCCGCCCGCAGGATCGCCGCCTCCAGCGTCAGTTGCGGCGCAAGGCCGAGGCGCACCTGCTTGTCGGTCGGCGGCCGACCGGTCTTGTAGTCGAGAATCGCGTAAGTGCCGTCGCCGCGCCGCTCGATGCGGTCGGCGCGCGCGGTGAGGCGGAAGCCCGTGCCGTCAAGCGGGATGACGAGTTCGCCCGTCGTCTCCGCGAACAGCGCGGTCACCTCCTCGCGCCGGTCGCGCTCCCAGCCGGCAAACCAGTGCGCGATGCGCAGGAAGCGCGGCCACCACAAAGCGCGCGCCTCCGGCCGCTCCATCAGCGGCGCAAAACTCTCCTCGCCGATGCGCTGCAATTCGCCGAGCGGATCGTCGGGCAGGGCGCGGGCGTGGCGCTCCGTGAACGTGCCGAGCGCGTTGTGGATGGCCGAGCCGCGATCGGCGGCGGACAGCGCCATATCGACGGGATCGAGCGGCACGAGCCTGAGGATGTGCCGGGCATAGATGGTGTAGGGATCGCGCAGTCAGTCCTCGATCTGCGTCACCGAAAGCCGCGTCGGGCGTGCCGCGCGCGGCGGGCTGGGCTTCGGTTGTGGCGCGGGCGTGACGGCGTCCGGCCGGTCGAGTTGCGTGGCATGGGCGACGTAATCTGCGCCGCGGGCTTTGGCGGCGCTCCATCGCTTTTCGCTCGCGACCGCCTCCAGCCGATGCAGGAAGCGCGAGGCGACCGTCGGCGCGCCGCCGGCCTTCGCCGCATGGGTGAGGATCACCTCGGGCGCGCCGAGCAATTGCGCGAAGTCATGCGCGGTGAGGCCGATGCGCCGCTCCGGCAGATCGAGGCCGAGCTGATGCCGCATCGGACGGCTCAGCCACGGATCGATGCGCGGCGCGGGCGGCCAGACGCCCTCGACCAGCCCGCCGAGGATCACCCGGTCGTGCCGGGTCAGGCGGGCCTCCAGCAGGCCGTAGATTTGCAGTCGCGCGCCGCGCGGCGCGGGCGCGCGCACCACCCGGTCGCGCAATGCTGCGGCGAAGGCGTCGGGATAGTCGGCCAGCGCGATCGGCAGATCGAGGCCGGTGCTGAATCCGATCAGCTCATCAATCGCGGTTTGCAACGGTGCGCCGTCGCGCCCGGAGAAAACCGG
>JBEBWH010000102.1:0-9635 GCA_040392305.1 Bradyrhizobium sp.
TGATCGTCACCCAGCAGGCCTATTCCGCCAACACCAAGGTCATCACCACCACCAATTCGATGGTGCAGGATCTCATCAATGTCATCCGCTGACGCGCGGCGTGACTGATATCGCGCGCGCACGAGGCCGCCTGTCATGAGTCTCAGCCAAGCCCTGTTTACGGCCATGTCGGGCCTGCGCGCCAACCAGGCGTCTATGGCGCTGGTGTCGTCCAACGTCGCCAACGCCGAGACGCCGGGTTACATCCGCAAGGACACCGTTCAGGTCGCGAGCAACACCGGCGGCGTCGGCTCCGGCGTGCTGGTGGTGGGCGTCAACCGCACGCTGGACCAGTTCATCCAGAGCCAGTTGCGCACCGAGATATCGGGGGCGTCCTACGCCAATGTGCGTTCGACGTTCCTGTCGAGCCTGCAAAGCATTTATGGCAATCCCGGCTCGGCCGGCACGTTGGAGGCGGCGTTCAACGGCTTCACCAGCGCGCTGCAGGGCCTCTCCACCAGCCCGGATTCCTCGTCGGCGCGCATCGCCGCCGTCAATGCGGCGCAGCAGCTCGCCCAGCAACTCAACGTCACCTCGCAGGGCATCCAGGCGCTGCGCGCCAATGCCGATGCGGGCATCAGCGATGCGGTGCGCATCGCCAACAACGCGCTGACCCAGATCGCCACCATCAACGCGCAGCTCCTGCGCCGGGGCGAGGCCGCCGACGGGCCGACCGCGGCGCTGCTCGACCAGCGCGACGCCTATATCGAGCAGCTTTCGCAGCTCATGGACGTCAAGGTCATCGCCAACGAGAACAACCAGGTCACGGTGTTCACCGCGTCGGGCGTGCAGCTGGTCGGCACCGAGGCCGCCAAGCTCAGCTTCAACGCGCAGGGCATGGTGACGCCGCAGTCGCTGTGGAATTCCGACCCGGCGAAGAGCACGCTGGCCTCGATCACCATCGAGTTTCCGCATGGCGGCGGCACCGATCTGGTGGCGACCAATGCGATCCGCTCCGGCTCGCTCGCCGCCTATCTCGAACTGCGCGACCGCACGCTGGTGCAGGCGCAGGCGCAGATCGACCAGCTCGCCGCCTCGATGGCGAGCGCGCTGTCGGACAAGACCACGACCGGCGATCCCGTCAGCGTCGGCGCGCAGGACGGCATCGATCTCGTGTTCGATCCCAATGACGTGCGCAACGGCAATATCGTCCGCTTCACCTATACCGACGTCGCCACCGGCACCCGGCACGACATCTCGCTGGTGCGCGTCGATGACCCTTCCGTGTTGCCGCTGCCGCAATCGGCCACCGCCGATCCCAACGATACCGTGATCGGCATCGACTTCTCGGGCGGCATGGCCGGCGTGGTCGCGCAGCTCAATGCCGCGCTCGGCGGCACCAATCTCGTCTTCTCCAGCCCGGCGGGCGACACGCTGCGCATTCTCGACGACGGCGCCGCCAACACCGTCAGGGTCGATGCCGCCTCGGTGACGACGACCGCGACCTCGCTGACCGGCGGCACCGCGCAACTGCCGCTCTTCACCGACGGCGGGGTGATCTATTCCGGCGCGACCACGGCCGCGGGCTCGCAGCAGACGGGTTTCGCCGCGCGCATCACCGTCAATGCCGGGCTGCTCGCCGATCCTTCGCGCCTGATCGTCTCAAGCACCGCGCCGCTGACGCCTGCGGGCGACACCACGCGGCCGGATTTCCTGTTCGCGCAACTGACGAACGGCAGCTTCACCTATTCGCCGGGCACCGGCATCGGCTCCAGCCAGTCGCCGTTCCGGGGCACGCTGACCAATTTCATCCAGCAGATGGTCGGCATGCAGGGCGACGCCGCGGTTGCGGCCAAGCAGCTCGCCGATGGCCAGAACGTCGTGCTCAACACCTTGCAGCACAAGATGGACAACGTCTCCGGCGTCAATATCGACGAGGAGATGGCGCATCTGCTTGCGTTGCAGAATGCTTACGCCGCCAATGCGCGGGTGATGGCGACCGTCAGGGATATGTACGATATGCTGATGCGGAGCATGTGAGGACGATATGGCAATCGACGGCGTCAGTTCGCGCACCTCCTATCTCGCCTTCCCGCTGCTCAACATGAAGACGCAGCTCGAGCAGCTTCAGCAGCAACTCGCCACCGGCAAGCGCGCCGACAGCTATGCCGGGCAGGGCGTCGATCGCAGCTTCGCCGTCGGTCTGCGCGCGCAGATCAGCGCGCTCGATGCGTTCGCCTCGACCGCGACCAACATCAATACGCGGCTCAGCCTCGCCAGTCTGTCGCTCGACGGCCTGAGCGATATCGCAACCCAGATCCGCGCCGCCGCCAACAACGCCGATCTCTCCGTCAACGCGCATGGCCAGACCACGGGGCAGGTCAACGCCCGCGGCGCGTTCGAGGACGCGCTGGCGCTGATCAACACGCAGTCGGGCGGGCGCTACCTGTTCTCCGGCCGCGCCACCGATACGCCGCCGACGGCGTCGTCCGATCTCATCCTCAACGGCGACGGCGTGCGCGCCGGCCTGAAACAGCTCATCGCCGAGCGTCGCGCGGCCGATGTCGGAGATGGTCTTGGGCGTCTCGTCCTGTCGGCGCCGACCGCTACCTCCGTCAGCCTCGGCGAGGATGTCGCGGGCTCGCCGTTCGGCCTCAAGCTTGCCGGCGTCAACACCACGCTGAGCAGCGGGACGGTGACGGGGCCGACCGGCGTGCCGCCGTCGCTCACGGTCGATTTCGGCGCGGTCAACCCGAGCGAAGGCGAGACGGTCACGCTCACCTTCAGTCTGCCGGACGGCAGTTCGGAGCGGATCGAGCTGACCGCGACCACGACCGATCCGCCGCCCGCGGGCAAGTTCCTGATCGGCGCGGACACCGCCGCGACCGCGGCCGATTTCCAGACGAGGTTGACCACGGCTGTCGGCAAGCTCGCCAATACCGCTCTGGTCGCCGCGTCGGCGATGGCGGCGGGCGACGACTTCTTCAATTCCGACCCGCCGCTGCGGGTGGCTGGCGCGCCGCCGTTCGATGCCGCCACGGCGCAGGTCGCGGGCACGCCCGCCGATACGGTGGCATGGTACACCGGCGAGAAGGGAGCCGACCCGGCCCGCACCACGTCGACCGCGAAGGTCGATCAGTCGATCACCGTTGCTTACGGTGCGCGCGCCAACGAGGACGCCATCCGCAAGGAGTTGCAGGCCATCGCCGTCTATGCGGCGGTGAGTGCGCCGGCCGCCGACCCCAATTCGCGTGGCCAGCTTGCCGCGCTCAACCAGCGTGTTGGCCAGGCGCTGGTGCCGCAGACCGGCGAGCAGACGCTGCAGACCATGCAGGCGGATTTCGCCGGCGCGCAGCTTGCGATCAAGGCCGCGACCGACCGGCGCACCCAGGCCCGCGCCATGGTGGAGTCGATGCTCGACAGCGTGGAAGGCGTGTCGCGCGAGGAAGTCGCGACCAAGATTCTTGCGCTCCAGACGAGCCTTTCCGCATCGTATCAGACCACGGCGATGCTCTATCAGAACAGCCTGACGAAATTCATCTGACGACTTTGCGCGGCGGTCTCAGTCCGGCGCCGTAATCTGCGCATCTCGCGCCTGATCGAGCAGCGCCGCCTCGTGCTCGATCAGATGCCTTGCCTCCTTGAGCGCGCGATAGAGATCGCCGCTCAGGATATGGTTGTTGATCGCCTCGATGATCGGCCATGCGCTCGGCGTGGCGCTGACGACATCGCGCACCAGGCTGAAATAGGTCGGGTGATGCGCGCGCGGATCGGGCGACAGATACATCAGCTGCACCGCGAGATAGATCAGCTTGGCTGGCGTATCGGCGGTCGCGGGCGTGAGAATGTCCTTTTCGCGCAGGATCGGAATTTTTTCGCCTTCGATCAGCAGCTTGGCGCGCTGATCGGTGTTGGTGATGACGCAGGAGCCGACGATGATGCGCTCATGCGGCTTCAGCTCAACCTTGAGGGCCATGCGCGTGTCTCCGGTCGCTAGAGTGATTTGCCGCGATCCTTTCTCATGATGGTTAATCGCGCGTGAAGGCCGGCGCGAGATTGCGCTCGACTGGTGCGGTCGGCGCGTAGCCCTGGCTTCGCGGATGAGCGCAACGCGAAGAAAAGGCGCTGCATTGTCAAGGCGGTGGTCACCATTCGGGTGGCCGGGCGATGAGCGCCGCGCCGCAGGACGCCGATCCCGGCGCAACGCTTTACCTGCAAAGCGACAAATCGGTTTCATGGTTTTTTAGAGTCTTGGTTCCATTCTCCATCCACGCGCCGGCATCCTCGCCGGCTCGCGCACGACCAGCTCACACCAGAAGGGTATGACAATGGGTGATATCGTCCTCTCGGCGTCCGTTCGCCAGAACCTGCTCTCGCTGCAGTCCACCGCCGAACTCCTCTCGACCACGCAGACCCGCCTTGCCACCGGCAAGAAGGTCAACACCGCGCTCGACAACCCGACCAACTATTTCACCGCGGCCGGCCTCGATGCGCGCGCCAGCGACATCAACAATCTGCTCGACTCGATCGGCAACGGCGTGCAGGTGCTGCAGGCCGCCAACACCGGCATCACCTCGCTGCAGAAGCTGGTCGACACAGCCAAGTCGATCGCCAACCAGGCGCTGCAGACGCCGTCGGGCTACTCCACCAAGTCCGAAGCCAGCGCCACCATCGCCGGCGCGACCGCCGACAACCTGCTCGGCGGCACGACGACCGCGGCGACCAATGCCGTGACCACGGGCACCGTCGACCTGAGCGGCGGAGTCGATGCCTCTGGCGGCGCCATCGCCTTTACCATCAATGGCGAGACCGTGACGCTCACCACCACCGGCGGCACCGCCGGCGTCTGGTCGCTCAACGACATTATTGACGAGATCAACAACACGGCCAATGTCGGCGTGACCGCTTCCGATGACGGTAGCGGCCATCTGCGTCTGACCAGCACCGGCACTGCGGGCTCGACTGACTCCATTACGCTTGGCGGCACCACTGCCGGCGTGTTCGGCGCCAGCCCCACGGTGACGGCCGGCACCGACGCAAGCACCACGGGCGGTCTGTCGGGTACGACCCTGAGCATTGCCGCGTCGGCTGACGGTGCGATCCCGGCGGTCACCATCAACTTCGGTACCGGTGGCGGCCAGGTTTCGTCGCTCGATCAACTGAACGCTGCGCTCGCCGACAGCAACATGACCGCATCGATCAACTCGTCGGGCAAGATCACGCTCACCACGACGAACGACCATGCGTCATCGACGATCGGTGCCCTCAGCGGAACAGCGACGGGTGCGGGCCTGTTCTCGGCCGGTGCTGGTTCCTCTCCGGTGGTCGACGCCAACTCGCAGAACTCCCGCGCCAACCTGATCGCCCAGTACAACAAGGTGATCGAGCAGATCCGCACGACCGCGCAGGACGCTTCCTTCAACGGCGTCAACCTGCTCAACGGCGACCAGCTCAAGCTGGTGTTCAACGAGACCGGCAAGTCCACTCTGGAAATCCAGGGCGTGGTGTTCGATCCCGATGGTCTTGGTCTTGGAGACCTGGCCAAGGGCACCGACTTCCTCGACAACAGCAACACCAACGCCATCCTCGACAAGCTGAACAACGCTTCCAGCATGCTGCGCTCGCAGGCGTCGGCGTTCGGCTCCAACCTCTCGGTCGTGCAGATCCGTCAGGACTTCAACAAGAACCTGATCAACGTGCTGCAGACCGGCTCGGCCAACCTGACGCTGGCCGACACCAACGAGGAAGCCGCCAACAGCCAGGCGCTGTCGACCCGTCAGTCGATCGCCGTCTCGGCGCTGGCGCTGGCCAACCAGTCGCAGCAGAGCGTGCTGCAGCTGCTGCGCTAAGCGTGGCGCACGATCGCTAAACGAAAGCGGCGGGAGCGATCCCGCCGCTTTTTCTTTTTGCGGACTGCCTTATTTTCGGACCAAACCTGAACGGCCGCTAACCATATCTTAAACGCGCGGCTCGAAGATGATCGCGCCTGCTGTCGATCCCTAAGCGACAGCCAACCGGGGAATTGAATGTCGAGCGCCGCCCACGCCTATGCCCGTATCGCACAGACCACATCGTCGCCCCGTGATATCGAGGCGCAGGCGCTGCTGAAGGCCGCGCGACAATTGCAGCAGGTGCAAGCCAACTGGAGCGGCCCCGACAAGGCGATGCATGAGGCGTTGCTGTTCAATCGCCGGCTATGGTCGATCTTCATGAGCGCGGCGGAGAGCAACGACAATCCGCAGCCGCAGGAGGTGCGCCAGAACATCGCCAATATCGGCGTGTTCGTGATGAAGCGCACGGTCGAGATGCAGACCGATCCCGATCCCTCCAAGCTGACGTCGCTGATCGACATCAACTGCAACATCGCCGCCGGATTGTCCGGGCGCGCGTGAGCGCGGGGTGATGTCGACCGGGCCGGCCCTGATCGGGGCCTTCGTATCCCGGAGGCGATGCGGCTCGGCGTTGCACGTTGCGCTGCGACCGGGACACGGCCATCCTTCGCCGTTGTGGCGTTGATCCGATCCGATCGGGTCGCGCTTCCAGAACTTACAGGTTGTGATGGCGGATATCTGGAACATCATTTCCTCGAATTATCTCACGGTCGGCGGCAGCGTCGCCTCGGGCGGGCGCTACGTCGATGTCGATCCGGAAAAGTTCGAAGGGCGCTGGAGCGGCAAATATGCCAACAACCAGGCCTATGAGATCACCGTGTCGCAGGTGCGCGGCTTTCGCGCCAAGGTAAAGTACCAGAGCGGCGCGACGGTGAAGTATCAGGATGTGCTGATCAAGAACGATGCGTTCCGCATCGGGGACAGCAAGTTCGTGCTGGCGAAACCCGGCGTCGCGCAGATCGCGACCGTGATGACCAATCCCGCCACCGGCGCCTCGACGCTGGAAAAGTCCTACGCCCACCAGACTTGAGCACGCCGGGACACGGCGTCAGGAAAAGAAGGCGATCGTCTCCGCCTTGCTCATGCGGGCGAACGCCGCGAGCGCGTCGGTGCGTGGCGCCTCGCGCAGCGGCACGAGACCATCCGCCAGCAGCACCGCGCCGAGCGAGGGCGCCGGGTCGTCGTTGCCGTCTTTTTTGCCGTCATCGAAGGTTGCGACGCTCGCCGGCGACGGCGTGATGTCGGCCTCGGGGAGGGCGAAGGGGGCGGGAGCGGCCTCCTGTCGCCGTAAGGCCGGCTGTGGCGCAGGCAGATCGGCCGCCGGCCCCTCGACGGCTGTCATCGCCACGGACGCCGCCGGCATGATGGCGGCCACCGCCGCAACGGCAGGGGTAGGGTCGGGCGCGTCATCGGCGGCGGGTCGTGCGGCGTCGCCGGGCGGCGGGGCGGCGGCGCGGCCGGTGAGGGCGTCGAGCCGCTGCATCAGGCGGTTCAGCCTGGCCTGCGACGCGGCGTGGCCGGGCGCGGAGGGTTCGGCGCAGCCCGCTTCGATCAGGCCGGCCTGGCGGTCGAGCAGGTCGCAGATGCGGCCGTCGATGCCGCATTCGCGCAGCGTCCAGATGATTTCGCGCAGGCCCTGGATCGCCGGCCGCGGCCCGGCCTCGATGTCGCCGGCCGGCGCGCCGATCGCCGCGCCGAGCGCGGCGCGCGCTTCGCTGACGATCTCCGCGAGCTCGGCGCTGACGGGCAGCGGCTCCGGCGCGGGCCGCTCGGCCAGCGACGCCTCGATCCGCGCTACCGCATCCAGCACCATCAGCGTGTCGGCGTTGCGGTTGCGCCGGTTGAGTTCGTCGAGAAACCAGCGGCCGCGCGCGGTTTCCTGAAACACGCCGTGGATGGCGTCGAAGTCCGTCGCGGACGGGGACGGACGGTCTTGACGCGGCGACAGGACGATTGCTTGCTCTGCCATCTGCTTTCGTCACGCTCCCCTGCGCCTGGCGCGCCCGGCTGGCGGCCGTCCTGTCCGGGACAGCCGTTCCCGAAACCGATAGCCTGCCGCCGGATCATACCGTAACCATCGGCGCGCCCGCACCGAATCGCAGTTTGAATCAATTGTCTTCCGAATCACAGATCACCCGGCCTGCGCAAGCGCCGCCGCAATTCGCCCTGCGGCTCGCGCTGTTTTACGGCACGGTGTTCGGGCTGATCGGAACCCAGTTGCCGTTTTTTCCGGTCTGGCTCGCCGCGATCGGGCTCGACGCCGGCTGGATCGGCGTTGTCGCCGCCGTGCCGGCGCTGACCCGCTTCACGGTGCTGCCGCTCATCGCCAGCGCCGCCGAACGGCGCGGCTCGCTGCGCGGGGCATTGATCGTCGTCACGCTGGCGACGACGCTGGGCTTTGCCGCGCTCGCCCCGATGCGCGAGCCGCTCGCGGTGCTGCTGCTGTTCGCTCTCACCGCCTGCGCCTGGACCCCGACCGTGCCGCTGACCGACGGCTATGCGCTCAAGGGTGTGCTGCGCTACGGCCTCGACTACGGACCGTTGCGGCTGTGGGGCTCGGCGGCGTTCGTCGCCGGCGCGCTCGGGTGCGGGCTGCTCGTCGACGTCATCGCGGCCGAGCAGCTCATCTGGGTGATCGTCGCGGTGGCCGCGCTTGGCGCTGCGGCGAGCTTTGTCCTGCGCCCGCTCGATGCGGGGCCGCGGCCGGCGGCGGAGCACGACACGCCGATACGGGCCGCCGCGCTGCTGCGCCGGCCCGCCTTTGTCGCGATCATCGCGGCGGCGGCGCTGATCCAGGGCAGCCATGTCGCCTATTACGTGTTCGCGTCGATCCTCTGGAAGTTGCAGGGGCTGGGCGGCTTCACCACGGCGGTGCTGTGGGCGCTCGGCGTGATCGCGGAAATCGTGCTGTTCGCGCTTTCGCCGCGGCTGCCGCTGTCGCCGCTGGCGCTGATCGTGATCGGCGCGCTGGCGGGCGTGGTGCGCTGGAGCGTGACCGCGCTGGAGCCGTCGCTGCCGGTGCTGGTGATGGTGCAGTTGCTGCACGGCCTGACCTATGGCGCGACGCTGCTCGGCACGATGGCGCTGCTGGCGCGCCATGTCCCCGGCCATGTGATGGCGAGCGCGCAAGGCTATCTCGCCGCCGCCAGCGGGCTGGTGTCGAGCGCGGCCACCATCCTGTCGGGGCAGGTTTACGCGCAGGCCGGCGAGCGGGTGTATCTCATCATGGCGGCGATGGCGCTCGCGGGCGGCGCGATCATCCTCGCCGCGCGGCGCCCGCTGGCGGCGCCGCCGGGCGCACGCGGCGAGCGCGGGTAAGGTTAACCTGGCCGTGTTGTCCGGTACTCTATGCCGGGCACTACTATGGTACGGCGCTTGCGGCAAGAGACTCGAACTCAGAACGACCGTGTCTCTTTTCAGCGAGCCTCGCGATGTGCGTGATCAAAGAGCGAATTGCCGTGCTTGAGCTATATCTTGTTGATCTCAAATCCAGAAATGCCTCTCTCGAGCGGCAGATGCGAGAGCTGGGCAGTCTCAGGCAGCGCGTGCGCCGCCGTACCATTACGAGACGGCCGCGGTCGTTGCGCCGTAGCAGATAGGGACAATCGCGTAGAGCTGCACCAGTATGTGGCCGCTGTTCTGCCGCGCGTGGCGCAGCGGCGGCTGAGACGTGATCCCGCACGATCCTCAGGCCGAATAAAGCGCGATGGGCGTATCGAAGCCCTTGAGGTGATAGGGCCTGGGCAGGCCAAGGGCGCAGTCCTC
>JBEBWH010000103.1:0-9589 GCA_040392305.1 Bradyrhizobium sp.
GGTGGGTTCATTCTCGCGCTGTCGTGCGACATGCGGGTCTGTGAGCCCAATGCCGATTTCGCCGCACCTGGCGCGCGCATCGGCCTCTTGCCGATCGGCGGTCAGATCAGCCGGTTGCCGGCGCTGGTGCCGCTCGGGGTCGCCTACGAAATGCTGGCGACAGCGCGGCGCGTGAGCGCGGATGAGGCGGCGCGTCACGGCTTCGTCAACCGCATCGCGGAGAGAGGTCAGGCGCTGACGGTGGGGCTGGAGATGGCGCGCCTGATTGCGGCCAATTCGCCGAGCGTCGTCGCCGCAATCAAACAGGGACTCGAGATTTTTGTTCGCGAAGGCTCGACCGCGGCGGAGCGGTTTGAATGGACGGAGGGGCGACGCCTGCAAGGCGGCCCTGATGCAGACGAGGGCGTTCAGGCGTTTCTGATGAAGCGGCCGCCACGCTTCCAACAAAAGCAGTGAAGTGGAATGGGAATGAAGACAGAGATCGAGTCCAAGCAGCTTCTGGTCCGTTACGGCATCGCGACGACAAGTCCGAAGCTCGTGACGTCTGCGACGATGGCGGCGGCGGCGGTCGCGGAGCTTGGCCGGCCCTGCGCGCTCAAGGTCGTCTCGCCCGATATCGTGCACAAGGTCGATGCCGGCGGGGTCAGGCTGTCGGTGACGGCCGACAATGCGGCGGACGCTTATGATTCGATTATCGCCGCCTGCCGGGCCTCGCATCCGGATGCAAAGGTCGAAGGTGTTCTTGTCGAGGAAATGATTCCGGCGGGACTCGAGGTCTTCATCGGCGCTCGCGTAGACCCCGACTATGGCCCGGTCATCCTTGTCGGTCCCGGCGGGTCCGGCGTCGAGCAGCGGACCAGGCCGATGGCGGCGCTGGCCCCGATCGACCGCGATACGGCGCTGGCGCTGGTCGATGCGGCGTTGCCGGGTCGCTTTGATGGCGACGATGCCAAAGGCCGCGATGTACTGGCGCAATATATTGTGGCAGTGGGCGGTCCGGATGGGCTGCTGCTCAAGGAGGCGGTCGGCGAGATCGACATCAATCCGGTGATCGTCAGCGGCGCCAGCGCCATCGCCGTCGATGCGGTGGTGGGCGATCTTCCCGCCGAACTGACTGCGGTGCCGCGCTTGCTATCGGATACCGCAAAAGTCGCGAGCGAGCGAAAGGCGAGGCTGGCCGATCTCGAAGCCCTGTTCGATCCGAAGGCGATCGCCTTTGTCGGCGCGTCGACATCGAAGGACAAGCTCGGCTATCACCTGATCAACAATCTGGTCGAATTCGGCTTCAAGGGACAGATTTTTCCGATCCATCCGACGGCGGATACGATTTGCGGCCTGAAGGCTTATCCGTCGATCGGCGATATCCCCGCCGCGGTCGATCGCGCGTTCATCGCGGTCGGCAGCAAGCAGGTGCCCGATGTGCTGGCGCAATGCCAGGACAAGGGCGTGCGCGTGGCGCAGGTGCTGACCGCCGGCTTCTCCGAATATTCGAGCGACAGCGCCGGGCTCGAGCGCGCCATGATGGATGAGATCGCCGGCGGCTCGATGCGGATGGTGGGGCCGAATTGCATCGGCACGTTTTCAGCCAGCAGCCGCATGGCAATCGGCGCCGCGCGATACAATCCGACCGAGCCGGGCGGCATCACATTCTTCTCGCAGAGCGGGACATTCGCCGGCGACGTCGTCAGGCGGGCGCAGGTGTGGGGGCTTCCGGTCGCGCGTGCGCTGTCCTGCGGCAATTGCGCCGATCTCGATATGGTGGATTTCCTGCTCTACGCGGATGCCGATCCGAATACCGAGATCGCTGCCTTCTACATTGAATCGCTCCGTGATCCGGGACTGTTCTTCCGTACGGCGAAGGGCATGACCAAGCCGGTGGTGATCCTGCGCGGCGGTTTGACGGCGCAGGGGCAGGTCGCGGCATCAAGCCATACGGCGGCGCTCGCGACCGATCAGGTGCTGTGGGAGGCCGGGGTTCGACAATCGGGCGTCATCCAGGTGACGGGCATGGATGATCTGATGGACACGCTGCTCGCTCTGTCCCTGCACGGCCGCACTGATGGCAACCGGCTGGCGATTTTCGGCTCGGGGGGCGGCGTCAGCGTCACCTCGGCGGATGTCGCCGCGCGGGTCGATCTGACCATTCCGCCGTTGCAGACGACGACCGGCGATGGCTTGCGCCGCTTCGGTATTCCGGGAACGAGCGTCGCCAACCCGATCGATATTCCGGTGTGGGGGCTGCGCGACGGCGATCGGTATATCTTCGAGGAAATCATCAATCTTCTGAAGGCCGACAGCGGCATCGACCGGATCGTGGTCTTCGTTGAAATGGGCTGGGTGCTCGATTTCATCGAGAGCGACGCCGAAGGAATCAAGGCGCTGGAAGCGATCTGCGCCTCCATCGCGCGCGCGCGGCCGGATGGCGCGCCGATGTCGCTGGCTCTGCGCAGCTCGGGCGACAGGTATCAGGACGATTTTGTTCGCGAACAGCGTGTTCGCTTGATGAAACACGGAATTTCGGTATTCCCCTCAACGTCGCGTGCGGTTCGAGCGCAGGCGCGGTTGATAAAGGGAGGCTGATCGACGTGGTGAAAAATAAGCCGGACGGCAATCAGGTGGCCACAGTCCGCTTTGGCACATCGACGAGTTTGGCGGGAGCGTTCTTCAACGCTTTTGGAGACCAATCCAGCACGATAAAGACGCTGCCTGAGCAGCTTGCGGAAAAGCTGGTCGAGCAGATCATCACCGGCGTCTATGCGCCGGGACAGCGGCTGCACGAAATCAAGCTGTCCGAGCAGTTCGGCGTCAGCCGAGGCCCGGTTCGTGAGGCTCTTCGTCTGCTCGAGCGGGAAGGGCTGGTGGTGATGCCGTCGCGTCGCGGCGCGTCGGTGGCAAAGCTGACGGAAAAGCATCTGCTCGACATTTTTCCCGTCCGTGCGGCGTTGATGGGGATTTGCGCGGAGGATCTTGCGAGGCGTCATTCCGAAGAAATTCAGGCTGTCCTCGATGACGGGACCGACAAGCTCTTCGCAGCGAGTAAATCCGGCAATATCGCCGAATACACCGTCATCGTTTACCAGCTCAGCATGTATATCGCCGAAGCGTGCGGCAACGTCATTGCGCGGACGGTTCTGTTCTCCCTCGGAAGACAGACACTGTCGCTGACGCGCCGCGTGTTTCAGGACAACGATGCGCGCGAGACATGGGCCCACAACTGGCGTCGCATCGTTGAGGAGATCCGCCGCGGCGATCCTGAGGCGTCGCGGATTGCCGTCTGTAAATTGCTCAGGGATATCCAGGCCGCTGCGATCGCGGCCTTGCACGAACTCGATCAGAAACAACCGGCCGCAGCGTCGGGCAGCAAGAGCGGGGCGCGTCCGCGCGACTCAGAAGTCGTAGCGCGTGGACACTAGCCTGCCATGGTCGAGCACTTCTCACGTCTACCACAACCAAACGACCTGTAGCAGTATTGGAGGAGAAGTCGCCTATGAGAGCGTTACGGAATGCATCTTTCGCGGCCGCCGCGGTGGCCGCATCGATCGGACTGTCGATCGGAAGCGCCAGCGCCGCGCAAGAAGTTGTGCTCGGCGTATTCGTCCCGACGACCGGCGTATTGGCGCCGCTCGGCAACGATATGAAGAATGGCTTCGAACTTGCGGCGCAAGGAGCCACCGTCAAGGGCCGGCCGGTCAAGCTGGTGATCGAGGATACGGCCGCCAACCCGGCCAACGGCCTGCGCAAGGCGCAGAAGCTGGTGCTTGAAGACAAGGCCACCCTGCTCATTGGTGGCACGGCGAGTTCGGTCACGCTTGCCATCAATGCGCAGGCCGCGCGGCTCAACGTCCCGATTGTCACGACCAACGCGCAGGCGGTCGGAATCACGGGAGAGCAGTGCAGCCGTTATCTGTTCCGAACCGTGCCCAACGACGCCATGTCGGCGAAGGCGAATTCCATCATGATGCAGCAGCGCAAGGAACTGCTGGAGAAGAAGTGGTTCGTCGTCTATCACGACTTTGCCTATGGCCACAGCAACAAGGCCGAGTTCGCCAAGATTCCCGGCGTCAAGATTGTCGGCGAGGCGGGCCGCCCGGTCGGCACGGCCGACTGGTCCAGCGCGATCTCGCAGATTCAGGCCAGCAAGGCCGACGGCGTCTATCTCGCGCTGGCTGTCGGTGACGACCTGACGGCGTTTGTCAACCAGGCGCGCGGCTACGGCATCAAGGATGTCATGATGACGCCGGTCGGCATTCCCGATTCGATGCTGCAGGCGCTCGGCAAGAATGGCGTCGGCATGATTGCCGGCGGTCTCACGACATCGTGGATGCAGGAAGATTCGAATCCGAAGATCGCCGAACTGGTCAAAGCCTATCATGCCAAGTATGGCACTGTGCCGGGCTATCAGGCGATTCAGGCCTATGCCGGGTTTCAGTTCGTGATCGCGGCGCTGGAGGCGGCAGGCGAACTATCGACTGAGTCGATAATCAAGTCGCTCGAAACCGTGTCTGCCGACACGGTGGTCGGCAAGATCAAGATTCGAAAGGAAGATCATCAGGCCATGATGGGCGCCTACATTTCCGAAGCTCAGGCGTTGCCGAAAGAAAAGTACGGCGCGACCGTTGGCTGGAAGACGCTGAGCCCGTTGACGTGGGAGCAGACCAAGATCGATCTGCCCAACACGGGTTGCCGCGGGCTCTGATGATGGAGGCGAGTTGTCCGGGAGCGCCGCTATGCTGAACAAGATTGGCTCGATCGCGCTGATCGTGTTCTGTCAGGTGTCCGGGATGACTTTGTGGTTTTCCGCGACGGCCGCTGCGTCGGCGATGGTCGCCGCGGGTGAACTTTCCGGTCAGCAGGCGGCCCTGCTGACCGGAGCCGTTCAGCTTGGATTTGTCGCAGGCACGCTCGGCAGCGCATTTCTCGGCTTCGCCGATCGCTTCGATCCGCGGCGATTGTTCGCGGCGGCGGCTTCCGTCGGCGCGATAGCAAATTTTCTCCTGCTCTTCGTCGGCTTCGACAGCGTCGCGACGGTGTTGCTGCGCTTCGTAACCGGCGCCGCATTGGCGGGAGTCTACCCGGTCGGGATGAAAATGGCCGCGGCCTGGACCGAGCGGGCGGTGGGCCTGATGATCGGCACCGTGGTCGGCGCGCTGACGCTCGGCTCGTCACTGCCCTATCTTTTCAACATCGTGTCCGGCCTCGAATGGCGCACCACGATCATCGCCTCGTCGATTTGCGGCGCTGCCGCCGCGCTGGCGATTCTGATGATCGGCCTTGGACCCAAGCATCAGATCGCGGTGCGGTTTCGCGCCGCCGAGGCTTTCGATGCGCTCCGCAAGCGCCCGATGATGCTGGCCAATGCCGGCTATCTCGGCCACATGTGGGAGCTCTATGCCATGTGGGCATGGATCAGCGTGTTCCTCGCCTGGTCGCTGGCGCAAACCGGGGTGACTGATCGCGACCTCGTCGGCCTGCTGACATTCGTCGTCATCGCCAGCGGCGCCGTCGGCTGCGTCGCCGCCGGGCTGCTGGCCGATCGCTATGGCCGCACCACCGTTACGATCGCGTCGATGGCGATCAGCGGAAGCTGCGCCGCGGTCATCGGCTTTCTTCCGGCATTCGGCGTATTCGCGGTCGTTGCGGTCGCAATTGTCTGGGGTATCACGATCGTCGCCGACTCCGCGCAGTTTTCCGCGAGCGTCGCCGAACTGGCCGAGCCGCATCTGGTCGGCACGATGCTGACATTGCAGACCTGCGCCGGCTTCCTGCTGACGTTCCTCGCCATTCAGGCGATGCCGCTCGTCGTTGAGGCGCTCGGCTGGCGCTACGCCTTCGCCGTGCTGGCGATCGGTCCGTTTCTTGGCGTCGTGGCCATGCTGAAGCTGCGGCTGCTCCCCGAATCTCTTCGTCTGGCGAATGGCCGGCGCTGATCCTCTCAATCAGGAAGGGCAGAACGAAATGACTTGGGACACACTGGTCTACGACAAGCCGGAAGACGGGATCGCGGTGCTGACGTTCAATCGGCCGCGTCGCGCCAATGCGATCAGCCAGCATATGCTGCGCGAGATGGACAGCGTCTGTCAGGAGATCGCCAGGGATGACGGGGTGCGCTGCGTCATCGTGACCGGCGCGGGCTCGGCGTTCAGTTCGGGCTTCGATCTCAAGGACCAGGCCGACGCCATGCCGAGTGGCGTGGCCGACTGGGTGCCGCTGCTCGAAGCGGATTTCAAGGGCATCATGTCGTTCTGGAATTTGCCGAAGCCGTCGGTCGCCGCCGTCAATGGTCCGGCGCTCGCCGGCGGGTTCGAGCTGATGATGGGGTGCGACCTCGCGGTGGCCGTCGATAGCGCGGTGTTCGGCGAGCCGGAGCTGAAGTTCGGCGCCGGCATCGTGGCGATGCTGCTGCCCTGGTATGTGACGCCGAAGGTTGCCAAGGGCGTGATCTATACCGGCGAGGATACCATCTCCGCACAGCAGGCGCTGGAGTGGGGCCTCATCAACAAGGTGGTCGGCGCGGACGAGTTGATGGACGAAGCTTTCGCCATGGCGCGCAAGCTCGCGCGGATGGATCCGATGGTGTTGCAGCGGACCAAGATGGCGGTCAATCGCAGCTACGAAATCATGGGAATGCAGGCCGCCCTGCGTTCGGCGCTTGATATCGACATCATGATCGAGGGGCAGGGCACCGATCTGAAGCGAGGCTTTCTGAAGGTCGTGCGGGAGGAAGGGCTCGGCAAGGCGCTGGCCTGGCGCGAGGCCCGCCTGGCAGGGATGTCAGGCGGCTGATCGGCCCGCCGCGGCAGCTCGGACGAGGCAGCCTATGAGCAACGACGGAACGCAACCCGGACTGTTCACGCCCCTGACCATCAGAGGGCTGACGCTCCGCAACCGCACCATGCTGGCGCCGATGAATCAGCATTGGGCCACCGACGGCTACGCCGACGATCAGCTGCTGGTTCATCTCGGCAAGTTCGCGCTCGGTGGCTTCGGCATCGTGATGACCGAGGCGACGGCGATCGATCCGCGCGGTCGGGTCGGTTATGGCGATCTCGGCATCTGGTCCGATGACCATGTTGCCGGGCTTCGTCGTGTCACCGCGTTCGTCCGCAAGGCCGGAGCCGCGCCCGGCGTTCAACTGGCGCATTCGGGACGGAAGGGCGGGTCGCAACGGCCCTGGCAGGGGTTCGGCCCTCTGACCGAGGCCGACGCGCGCAACGGCGAGCCGCCGTGGCCGCTGGTCAGTCCGACGCGCGAGGCGCTCGGTCCCGGCCATGTCGTTCCCGAGCAGCTCTCGCGCGAGGCTATCGACGATGTTCTGGCGAGCTATGCCAGCGCCGCCGCGCGGGCCGACGCTGCGGGATTCGATATCGTCGAGGTGCATGCGGGGCACGGTTATCTGATCGCCAGCTTTCTTTCGCCGGTGATCAACACGCGCAACGACGAATATGGCGGCGACCTTGCCGGCCGCACGCGATTTGCCATTGAGGTTGCGAAGGCGGTGCGCTCGCGCTGGCCGCAGCACAAGCCGCTGTTCTATCGGATTTCGAGCGTCGACGGCCATCCGCAAGGCTGGGCGATCGAGGACTCGATCGTTCTGGTGCGAGAACTGAAGCAGCATGGCGTCGATGTCATCGATTGTTCTTCGGGAGGATTGCGGCAATCGACCGCGCTGGAGAATTCAGCGCGTCATCCCGGCTATCAGGTGCCTTATGCGTCCCGCATCAGAGCGGAGGCGGGGATCGCCACGGTCGCCGTGGGCTTGATCCTGACTGGCCGGCAGGCCGAAGACATCGTGCGGGACGGCCATGCCGATCTTGTCGCGATCGGCCGGCAGGCGCTCTACGACCCGTTCTGGCCGCTTCATGCCGAGCATGAACTGAACGCGGGCGCGGGCTTCGATGCGTGGCACGTCTCGTCCGGCTGGTGGCTGGAAAGGCGCACGCCCGGCCTCAGGCAGATCGGGATGACCGGAGCCGGGCGTCCGGCGAAGCGCTGAGGGCGCAAGGGCCGGATCGGATCGGCTTCCGGCGATTTTTCAGCGCATTGGCTGGAATTGGTTGCCGTCGCTCGGGTCCGGAGGTGCCGGGCTGTGGCGGCTGGCCTGCCAGATATGTTGCGCTTTCAGATAAAGAACATATTGCGAACAGAGAACATATAGTGTACAAGAAGGTATCGACCATTTCGCCCCCGCCGTTGATTGTCCCACTGGCGAATCCCGTTCATAAGGAGCTGACTTATGTCGCAAGCTGCCCTGCGTATCGTCGAAGGATCGTCCATGGATAAGACCAAAGCGCTCTCGGCCGCGCTGTCCCAGATCGAGCGTCAGTTCGGTAAGGGCTCGGTGATGAGGCTGGGCAAGAGCGACCGTTCGATGGATATCGAGACGGTATCCTCCGGGTCGCTCGGCCTCGACATTGCGCTCGGAACCGGTGGTCTGCCGAAGGGGCGGATTATCGAGATTTACGGGCCGGAGTCCTCCGGCAAGACCACGCTCGCACTGCACGCTGTGGCCGAAGCCCAGAAAAAGGGCGGCATTTGCGCCTTCATCGATGCCGAGCATGCGCTCGACCCGATCTATGCCCGCAAGCTGGGTGTGAATGTCGACGATCTTCTGATCTCGCAGCCGGACCATGGCGAACAGGCGCTGGAGATCGCCGATACGCTGGTGCGTTCGGGAGCGGTCGATGTGCTGATCATCGATTCGGTGGCGGCGCTGGTGCCGCGTGCCGAACTTGAAGGCGAGATGGGAGACGCGCTGCCGGGCCTGCAGGCGCGGCTGATGAGCCAGGCGCTGCGCAAGCTTACCGCGTCGATCAACAAGTCCCAGACCATGGTGATCTTCATCAACCAGATCCGGATGAAGATCGGCGTGATGTATGGCTCCCCCGAGACCACGACCGGGGGCAATGCGCTGAAGTTCTATGCGTCGGTGCGCCTCGATATTCGCCGGATCGGCGCGATCAAGGATCGCGACGAGGTGATCGGCAACCAGACCCGGGTCAAGGTGGTGAAGAACAAGCTTGCGCCGCCGTTCAAGCAGGTCGAATTCGACATCATGTATGGCGAGGGCGTGTCCAAGATGGGAGAAATTCTCGATCTTGGCGTCAAGGCCGGAATTGTCGACAAGTCCGGGGCCTGGTTCTCCTATGACAGCCAGCGGCTGGGGCAGGGCCGTGAGAACGCAAAAGCCTTTCTCAGGGGCAATCCTGAGATGACGGCGAAGATCGAGGCGGCGATCCGCCAGAGCTCGGGGCTGATTGCCGAGCAGATTCTCGCTGGTACGCCCGAGAGCGATGCCGATGGTGAGGAGCCGGCGGAGGATTGATCGGGCGCAGCGCTTGTAAGCGCCGCTGCGTCGGGTCAGGTGGAGAGCGCCCGTCGCGTCGGTGCCGCTGAGGACATAAGCGAGGGGAGCCGTTGGCGCCTCATCGCAGGGTTTGCTGAAAACTTGAGTTAGGAACCACTTGAGTTACGAGGCGAGCGGCGCCGGAGACATTGAGTTGCCGATGTCTCCGGCGTTTGCTTTCTGTCGCGGCCTTGAGGTTACGCTATCGTTGCCGTGCGGACTGCTCGTCAGGCCATCCGCTTCTTT
>JBEBWH010000104.1:0-9464 GCA_040392305.1 Bradyrhizobium sp.
TGATCGCGGGTGGGGCAACGCTCGATCGCGCGGTCGACGACGTGCTCGAAAGTTATGGCGCAGGGCGTTTGATTTTCAATCTCGGCCACGGCATTCAGCCGCCGACCCCGATCGCGCATGTCGAACAGATGCTGCGCCGGGTGCGAGACAGCGCCTGATCGCCGCGAGCGATGAAGATCGTCGTTGTCATGCAACGCGATAGCGTTTCGGGATGAACAGGTTGCTGGCGCGCGCGGGGCGGTCCGAGCGTCACCTCTTTGTACCCCTCCGCGCAAGCGGCGGAGGGGCAGTCACTCCACCCAGTGACGGGTGTTGATGCTGCTTATTGCAGGTATTGTCCGCCATTGATCGTGAGCGTCGAGCCGGTGACGAAGCCCGCCTCCTCGGCGGCGAGAAAGAGCACCGCACGCGCGATTTCTTCCGGCTCGCCGAGGCGGCCGACCGGAATCTGCGGGATGACGCTCTTCTCCAGCACGTCTTTGGGAACGGCCTGCACCATCTCGGTATTGATATAGCCGGGGCAGATGGCGTTCACGGTGACGCCGGTCTTGGCGTTTTCCAGCGCCAGCGCTTTGGTGAAACCGATGTCGCCGGCCTTCGCCGCCGAGTAGTTCACCTGTCCGAACTGGCCCTTCTGGCCGTTGATCGATGAAATATTGATGATGCGGCCGAATTTGCGCGCACGCATGCCTTCGATCAGCGGCCGCGTCATATTGAACAGCGAGCCGAGATTGGTGCTGATCACCGCATTCCACTGTTCGAGCGTCATCTTGTGAAATGCGCCGTCGCGGGTAATGCCTGCGTTGTTGACGAGAATGTCGATCGGCCCAAGCGCCGCCTCGACCTTCTGGATGCCTTCGGCGCAGGCGTCGAAAGAGCTGACGTCCCATTTGAAAACGGCAATGCCGGTCTCCGCCTTGAATTTTTCCGCCGCCGCATCATTGCCGGCATAGCTGGCCGCCACATTGCAGCCCGCCGCCTTCAACGCCTTGCTGATTGCAGCGCCGATGCCGCGCGTTCCCCCAGTGACCAAAGCGACACGTGCCATTGCAGTTCTCCTCCGCACCGTTAGCCAGTTTTTGGACTAGGATTATCCCGAGCCTTGTGACGAACCGCAAGAAAAATGCCCGGCGTTTCCGCCGGGCACTTCCATCTTTCAATTGTGCGGCGCGATTAGTTGCGCTCGATGCACATCGCGATGCCCATGCCGCCGCCGATGCACAGCGTGGCAAGGCCCTTCTTGGAATCGCGCTTCTGCATCTCGTGCAGCAGCGTCACGAGAACGCGTGCGCCGGACGCGCCGATCGGATGGCCGATGGCGATGGCGCCGCCATTGACGTTGACCTTGGCCGGGTCCCAGCCGAGATCCTTGTTGACGGCGCTGGCCTGCGCGGCGAACGCCTCGTTGGCTTCGATCAGATCGAGATCCTCGATCTTCCAGCCTGCCTTTTTCAGCGCCGCCCGCGACGCCGGGATCGGTCCGGTGCCCATGATCGACGGATCGACGCCGGCCTGCGCCCAAGAGACGATGCGCGCGAGCGGCGTCTTGCCTTCCTTGGCGGCCTGCGCGGCTGTCATCAGCACCACGGCGGCGGCGCCGTCATTGATGCCGGAGGCGTTGCCCGCGGTGACGGTGCCATCCTTCTCGAACGCCGGGCGCAGCTTGGTCATCGTTTCAAGCGTAGCGCCGTGGCGCGGATACTCGTCGTCGCTGACGATGATATCGCCCTTGCGCGACTTCACCGTGACCGGCACGATCTCATCCTTGAAGCGGCCGGCCTTCTGCGCCGCCTCGGCCTTGTTCTGCGAGGCGACCGCGAATTCGTCCTGCTGCTGGCGGGTGATCTGATACTGCTTGGCGACGTTTTCGGCGGTGTTGCCCATATGGTAACCGTTGAATGCGTCCCACAGGCCGTCCTTGATCATCGTATCGACAAGGTCGAGCGAGCCCATCTTGACGCCCGCCCGGAGATACTGGGCGTGCGGCGCCATGCTCATGGATTCTTGCCCGCCGGCGATGACGACCTCGGAATCGCCGTTGCGCAACGCCTGGTAGCCGAGCGCCACGGCGCGCAGGCCGGAGCCGCAGAGCTGATTGACGCCCCATGCGGGGCTTTCCACGGGAATGCCGGCGGCGATCGAGGCCTGACGAGCCGGATTCTGACCCTGCGCGGCGGTGAGAATCTGACCCATGATGACTTCAGAGACCCGCCCCGGCTCGATTCCGGCACGCTCGAGCGCGCCCTGGATGGCCACCGCGCCCAATTGATGCGCGGGGACGCTGGCGAAAGCCCCATTGAAGCTGCCGACCGGGGTGCGGGCGGCGCTCACAATGACGATATCATCGGACATGCAGTTCTCCTGGAGTTGCGGTCGGGCTGCAGCCGCCGCAATCCGGCGGGGCTGGCGTTCGATCTGATAAGCTTAATCTAGCTATTTTGCGCCGCGGTCCAAGGGGAAATTCCAAGCGGAAAATGCTGGGTGCGGCCTCGGTAACGGGATTTAATCATGCCGACGGACCGGCGCACAAAACGGTAGCCGCAACTGGTTTAAAGTGGTTACTTTGCTGCATTGCATTGTTTGGTGATCCCGCCGGCGGGCGGGTTCCTCCGCCCTCGGATATGTTTTGTGAGAGTTCATGGCGAAATCGGAAACACCCACCACGATCAAAAAATATGCCAACCGGCGGCTCTATAACACCGGCACTAGCACTTACGTCACGCTGGAGGACCTGGCGGCGATGGTGAAAGAGGGTGAGGATTTCCTCGTCTTCGACGCCAAAACCGGTGAAGACATCACCCGCTCCGTGCTGGCGCAGATCATTTTCGAACAGGAGAACAAGGCGGGCCAGAACCTGCTGCCGACGACATTCCTGCGGCAGTTGATCCGCTTCTATGGCGACAGCATGCAGATGGTGGTGCCGCGCTATCTCGAACAGTCGCTCGAAATGCTGACGCGCGAGCAGGAGAAGTTTCGCAAGCAGATGACCAGCGCCTTCGGCACCGGGGCGTTTGGGCCGCTCGAAGAACAGGTTCGCCGCAACATGGAGTTGTTCGAGCGCACTTTCTCGATGTTCAAGCCGTTCGTGCCAACTCGTCCGGATGCGTCGCCGACCGGTGCGCCGACCAAGACGGAGACATCGTCCTCCGACAATATCGATGACCTGCGCCGGCAGATGAAGGAAATGCAGGAACGGCTCGATCGGATGTCGAAGCCATCGGAGCCGGACAAGAGCTGAAGCGTTTTCGAGCGAGGTGGAAACCGGTTCGCGTGAAGAAAACGCGTTAAAATAAAATACAGAGCTCCGCTTCTGACGCCATCAGAAGCGGAAAAGCTTAAGAGCTTCCTCACACGTCACGGCGGCCTTGGTGTGGGCCGGCATCGCGGCCAAAGGTCTGATCCTGAGGAGCAGCGAGCCAGGGGCGCTCCATCGAGGCGAGCCCGAGCAGGCGTCCCTGCAGGTAGTTGCAGCCCCAATCGCGCAGCAGTGCGGCCGACGTTTCGTCCTGCACCCATTCGGCGACCGTTTCGATATGCAGCCGCCGCGCCAGATCGATCAGCGTCTGCACGAACGCGCGGTCGTCGTGCGATTGCGCGAGATGCTGGACGAACGCGCCGTCGATCTTGACGATATCCACGCCGAGCCGCCGCAGATTGCGAAACGAGGTATAGCCGGCGCCGAAATCGTCGATGGCGATGCGGGTGCCGAGGTTCTTCAGCCGTTTGACGAAATTGCCGATATCGTCGAGGTCGCGGATCGCGACCGTCTCGGTGATCTCCACGATCAGGCGTTCGGCGACGCCGGGTGCGGCCGCAAGCGAGGATTCGATGGTCGACCACCAGTCCGGGTCGATGGCGGTCGCGGGTGAGATGTTGAGGCTGAGGCAGATGTGCGGCGTCGCCGTCAGCTCGGCAATGACGAGTTCAAGCACCCGGTGATCGACGAGCCGGATGAGGCCGACCCGTTCGGCCACCGGCACGATATCCGGCGCCATCAGAAACTGCCCGTCGGGCTGCGCCATGCGCACCAGGCATTCGTAGAAGGCGGGACGGCGCGAATCCGTGGTGGCCACCGGCTCGAACGCGGTCACGACACGCCGCTCGTTGAGCGCGGTGACGATTTCCTCGGTCATGCGGATGTTCAGGCGGCGCAGCGATTCGCGCTCGGCGTTCGGACCCCACGCCTCGAACGACCCCGGTCGCCGGCGCTTGGCGGCGTCGAGCGCTTCCTGCGCCCGATTGATCACATCCTCGATGGTGCGCGCATAGCGGGGCGTCGTGACCCCGCCGACCGAGGCGCTCACCGCCACCGGCCCGGAGCCGGTCGGCACCACGTCGTTGCGGATCGCCGCCAGAAAACGTTCGGCCGCGACCGCCATATCGTCGCTGGAGCAGTTCTTCAGCACGATACCGAACTTGTTGTTGGAGAACCGCCCGAGCACGTCGCCGCCGCGCAGTCTGGGCCGGATGCGGCGTGCCACTTCGCAGATCACTTCATCTGCGACGTTGAAGCCGAAGGCATCATTGATGCGGGAGAGCTGATTGATGCCGACCAGCATGAAGGCGCATGTGCCGCGATAGCGTGTGGCTTCCGCGATCGTTTCGGCCAGCGCGTTGAGCAGTTGGGTCCGGTCGAGCTCGCCGGTCATGGCGTCGCGCTGGGCGAGCTTGAGCAGAACCTCGTCGCGCGCGTGCCGCTCATTGATGAGGCGGATGATCCCATGCGCCGACGCCGGTGCGCCGGACTTATCCGGGGAGCAGTGGCCGCTTTCCTCGATCCATTGCAGCGGCGCGCCGGGGCGGAAGCGCAGGCCGTATTCGATCTGATAGCGCCCGCCGGTTCCGGTTTGCGCTTTGCCCGCGCGCTCGATCGCCTCCGCGCGGATCAGAGGTCTTGGCTCGATCATCTGCGCGAAAGCCTTGCCCGTGCCGATCGCCTCAGGGGGGCAATTGGCGAACACTGTCGCGACGTTGTCGCCCCACAGCATCGCGTCGGTTGCGGCGTCCCACCGAAACACGACGTGGCCGAGATCGGACATCAGAATCGGAAGCGAAGGCAGCGTCGGGCGGCCTTCCGGGGCAGATTCACGCTCTGTCGCGGGCATACGATGGGCAACTGAGAAAGGATCGCGAATCAACTGCCGCCTCGGTTGATTGTTCTGGTGAGATTGTAGTGCGTCCCTGTGGACGGGCAACTCGACGGACAGGCTACGCGGTGTTTCTAAAGGAAACCGAAAGAAACAGGTCCCCCGGCACGTCCCGTCAAAGCGGTTTCCGGCGAAGCGGACTCTAGCTCGCCACCAGAAAAAGCGATTGAAAATAAGAGCTTCTGCGCCGTGATCCGGTCGGGCCGGATCATGTTCGCACCGACATATGTCGCTGCCGCCTTCGCCGTGCGGCGGCTAAAGCCGTTGGGTGGAATCAGGCCGGGCGCACCGGTCCGTCGGATTCCGGACGTGGCGTTTCGGTGGAGACGGCATCCGTAGGGGGCGGTTCTGCGGGAACGGCCGGTCCGGCGACCGGAGCGACCGGAGGCGGCGGTGCTGGAACGGAGGGCGGCGGCGGAAGCGGATCGAGCCGGGGCGGCTCGGGAGGCGGCGCCGGCGCGGCTGGGGCTTCGGGGGCGGCGTTGGCGGTGGGCTGGTGCACGAATCGCCGGGCGCGGAGCGCGATCCCCATGAAGAAATCGGCGAAAGCCAGCGCGCAAAGCAGGAAAAAGGTCGAAGTGCCGAACTGCGGCAGCAGCAGGAATTCGGCGGTCGCGCCGGCCAGCACGATGAACGACAGCAGATGGTCGGTGAGATAGCGGCCGCCCGCCTGCGCGATCTTGACCACCTCGAACAGCACCAGAAGAATGCCGAGCGTGATCAGGATGTCGTTGAAGGTGATGGTCCAGTCAGTGCCGGACAGCAGGGCGACCGACGTCACGGAGGTGGCGAAGTCCACCCCCGGCATCAGGAAGATGATGATGTTGAAGATCGCGAACGGGATCAGAAGCAGCGGAAAACCAAACATTGGCCGGGCCTTCCCTTCACCTGCTCCTCGATCGCCGACCGGACGCGATGCGCCGGTCTTAGTCGTCCTTCTTCACCTTGAGCACCTGCCGGCCCTTGTACATGCCGGTTTTCAGGTCGAGGTGATGCGGCCGGCGCAGTTCGCCCGAATCCTTGTCCTCGACATAGGTCGGCTTCTTCAGCGCATCGGCGGACCGGCGCATGCCACGCCGCGAGGGCGACGTCTTTCTTCTCGGAACGGCCATAGTAAATGTCCTTGCAGGTCGTTGGCTGGCCGTCGGTTTCCGAGGGAATCCGGACAGCCGGGCGCGCGCCGGGGCGCGGCCGAAAAACGGGTTCAAGGCCGGGCTTATAGAGGAAGCGGCGGCATGAAGCCAGAGCGAATATCATGTCCGCGCATGTGATGTAAATTGTTGGTCAGGGACGTGATTTCGTCCGTGAGGCGAAGCAGGGCGCAAGATCGATCATCCGCGCCCGCGCCACATAGATTCCGGCGCGCCTGCGCACGCCGCGCGAGGGATTTCGAGCGCTTCGAACGAGCGGATTCGGCAGAATCGCCGCCATAAGCGCCGCTTCCTGGGCCGAAAGACTGGCAGCGGCCTTGCCGAAAGCCGCCCGCGCGCCTGCTTCCGCGCCGAACTGGCCGTTCGGTCCCCACTCGGCGATGTTCAGGTAGATTTCAAGAATCCGCTGCTTGGGCAGCACCGCGTCGATCCATAAGGCGAGCGGCAGTTCCAGCGCTTTGCGCAGGATGCTGCGGCCGTGCCACAGGAATAAATTCTTGGCGACCTGCTGGGTGATGGTCGAGCCGCCGCGCGTCGCCTCGCCGTCCTGTGCATCTTCGATCACCTCCTGCAGCGAATCCCAGTCGATTCCCCGATGGCTGCAGAACTTGGCGTCTTCCGCCGCGACCACGGTGCGGGGCAGAACCGCGGCGATCTGGTCGAGGCCGCGCCACTCCCGCGTGACGCTGGCGCCGGTCAGCCATCGCGCCAGCATCAAGGTCGAAACCGGCTGGCCGAACTGGTAGAGCGGCGTCAGCGCATAAGGCAGCGCCAGCATGGCCACCAGCGCCACCAGCATTATCCGGATGAAGCGTTTCAAGCCCGTCCTTTCGTCCTGAACCGCGAGGGCGGCTCAGGTAACAGGAATCGGGGCGCCTCTGCAAAGAACGGGACAGCAGTCTCCATCCCGCGTCGCGATCCTGTCGCCCGATTGACGAAGCGAGCGTCATGACAGATTGTCGCCTCCATCTTTGAACTGGAGTAATTCGGGAATGAGCGCCGGACTTTCGCCCGCTGATTTCATGCAACGCCTGGACGCTACGGCGGAGGAGACCGAGGCTTTGCTGGCCCGGATGTTGTCCGATGACGTACTGCCCGACGAGATCGCTCGCCCGAAGCGGGTGATGGAGGCGATGCGCTATTCCAGCCTCGGCGGCGGCAAGCGGTTGCGCCCGTTTCTGGTGGTCGAAAGCGCCGCCGTGTTCGGCGTCGATCGCAAGGCTGCGTTGCTCGCCGGCGCCGCGCTCGAATGCATCCATTGCTACTCGCTGATCCATGATGATCTGCCGGCGATGGACGACAGCGATCTGCGGCGCGGACGGCCGACGCTGCACAAGGCCTATGACGACGCCACCGCCATTCTCGCCGGTGACGGCCTGCTGACGCTGGCGTTCGACATCGTCACGCGCGACGAGATCCATCACGATCCCAAGGTCCGGCTGTTGCTGACGCGGGCGCTCGCGCGCGCCTCGGGCATCGGCGGCATGGTCGGCGGCCAGATGCTGGACCTCGCCGGCGAAGGCCGCTTCGGCGATCGCGAGCCGGTCGATGTCGCGCGTCTGCAGCAGATGAAGACCGGCGCGCTGTTGCGCTTCGGCTGCATCGCGGGCGCGATCCTTGGCGAAGCCGACGCCGACGCCTATCGCGCGCTCGACGCCTATGGTCGCGCGCTCGGCGAGGCGTTCCAGATCGCCGACGACCTGCTCGATGTCGAAGGCGACGCGGCGACGCTCGGCAAGCAAACCGGGCAGGACGCAGCCCTTGGCAAGACAACCTTCGTCACCCAGCTTGGCATCCACGGCGCCAAGCAGCGTGTGCGCGATCTGCTGACGCAGGCGGATGCGGCGCTGGCGCGGTTCGGCGCGCGAGCCGACGTGTTGCGTGCGGCCGCGCGGTTCGTCGCCGAACGCAAAAACTGAGTACCAAAAAACAAGACCATGGCGACATGATCGAGGACAGGACGAAGGAACAGTATCTCGCTCGGATTAGGAAGTGGCCGCGCGCATTGCGTTTTGTCTATGCGCGGGCGCGCACTTTCATCGCGCTCGTTTGCGGCGTCGTTGTCTATGCCGCGCTTCCGGCCGCGGTTGCGCCGGTGTCGCGGCTTCTGATCGCCTGGGACGTGTTCGCCGCATTCTATCTGATGCTGGTCTATGCCGTCGTGCTGCGCGGCGGCATCTCCTATATCCGCCATCAGGCCGCATTGCAGGACGACGGCCGTTTTCTCATCCTCATCGTCACCGCGATCGCCGCGTTCGCAAGCATCGCCGCGATCGTGTTCGAACTCGGCCAGCCGCATCGCGGCGCCGGCGAAGTGACGCTGGCGATCGTGACCATCGCGCTGTCATGGACCGTGGTGCACACCACCTTCGCGCTGCATTACGCGCACGACTATTACGGCAGTACGCCGGCCGGCGGACTGGTCTTTCCCGGCGACGACAAGCCGGACTACTGGGATTTCGTCTACTTCTCGTTCGTCATCGGCATGACGGCGCAGGTGTCGGATGTCGGCGTCACCAGCAAGGCGATCCGTCGCACGGCGACCGCGCATGGCGTGATTTCGTTCGTCTTCAACACCGCGTTGCTGGCGCTGACGATCAACATCGCCGCCAGCGCTTTGTCATGAGGCGATGTTGTGGCTATTCGGCGGCGGTATTGCGGCCGTTGCCGTAGCGCTGGTCGATATAGTCGATCACCAGCGCCTTGAAATCGGCCGCGATGGTCGGGCCGCGCAGGGTGCGGAACTTCTTGCCGTCGACGAAGACCGGCGCCGCCGGAGCCTCGCCGGTGCCGGGCAGCGAGATGCCGATATCGGCATGCTTGGATTCGCCGGGACCGTTGACGATGCAGCCCATCACCGCGACGTTGAGACCCTCGACGCCGGGGTAGCGGGTCTTCCAGGCCGGCATCTCGTCGCGGATGAAGTCCTGAATGCTGCGCGCCAGTTCCTGAAACGTGGTCGAGGTGGTGCGGCCGCAGCCGGGGCACGCCGCGACCAGCGGCACGAAGGTGCGGAACCCCATGGTCTGCAGCAGCTCCTGCGAGGCCTTGACCTCGAGCGTGCGGTCTCCGCCCGGCTCCGGCGTCAGCGAGAAGCGGATCGTGTCGCCGATGCCGTCCTGCAGCAGCACGCCGAGCGCCGCCGAGGAAGCGACCAGCCCCTTGG